>JBHLNK010000116.1:0-5532 GCA_048941625.1 Promethearchaeota archaeon
ACTTGACGATAACTAGCTGTACACCCTACATAATAAGCAATTTTTGCATCCTTATTATCAATAAATTTTTCTAGTCCGGCATCCTTCGCCCATTTCATTCTTTCCCCAGCAGCTCCACCATATGGATTATTTCTTTCCTTAACTAGTTTATCCACTAATTCATGTTTATCTATCATTGGTATACCAGCTTCTAAACATGCTGCTCTCAATGATTCAATAATATCAACAGTAGGAACCTTATTTTCACATTGTGCTGAGCATTGACCACATGTTATACAGGGTAAAAATACATCTCGCACTTCCTCACTAAATTCTAAATCACCACTTAAAATCGCACGAGCAATCCACATTTTACCAGCATTCCAGAAAGCTTCCCATCCATATTCTATTCCCGCTGGACAGGCATCAACCATTCCTTCATAAAGAATCGTTCCTTGTTTTCCTGCAAATTCTCCTATTCCATCTTTATCAGGTTCATTCGAATAAGCAAATCTACATGCTTTACAATGAATACATTTATAAACCTCTTTTCTTAATTCTTCCAATCTTTCCATTCCAGTTTTAGCCATTTTTTTATCAACCTCCTTTCTTTATGGAAGAGCAAGTCTTCCTGGGTGCATTATCATATTTGGATCAACAAGCTTTTTAAAAGCCCGTAAATATTTCCAATACATCCCTGCTTGATAATAAGCTTGGATATGAATGTATGGATCTGGTCTATAATTTAACCAACCTTGCTTTAACGCATATTCTGTAGTTTCTCTATTTAGATCTTGAACTCTTTCGAAATCTGATTGCTTAGTGGAGTCAAAACCAATTATAGGCATACATATCGCTTGTCTGCAGCGTTCAATACTAGCAACCCAAATTGTTGGGGGAAGACCATATTTTTCCGCGGTTTTTGTATACATATCACAAAAATGACCGCACTCGTTCCATGGTGTATACCATGTAATAAAGAGAAAACCTGCTTCCCAAAAACTATATGGAATTGCAATCTTATTTGGCTTTTTCATTCGACTTGCTATTTGTTTAGGATGTAATTCTTGTTTTTTAAGCGCATTAGGATCTTTTGCTCGTTTTTTAAAATCTTCTGCTTGTTTGTCTATAGTCTCAATTACGTGCTTCAATTCACTCTCCTCTTGAGCCCAAATCTCCCAATTCATCCACCATGGTGAAATTCCCATTCCCTCATAGAATTCATAATCAAGTGGAACCTTATCTTTAGGCCAACGAGTCATAACCAGTTGGTAATTACCCCCTTGAACCATAACCGTGTGATGAGCAATTCCAAATTCTTTTTTACCAACTTCAAGGGTTAAATCTTGCATATCATAAGGATTCGACATTCCCCAAACTACCACAGTTTTATATTTTGGATGGGGATAAATTTTTACAGCGGCTTTTGTAATTACACCTAAAGCACCTTGAGAACCCATTAAGTAACTCCACATATCAGGACCCAAACCGTATTTATAGAAAGGTTTAGCAAAAGGAAGTGCCCAAGATCCAGTTCGTACGACATCTCCATTCGGAAAAACAATTTCTCCACACATAAAATTATCTCCTTGAGGACCAACTGAAGAAGTATATAAAGAAAATCCACGATCTATCGCATCTCCCATAACTGTTGCTGCCGGAGGAGCACCATCAGGAATAGGGGGCGCCCAATCTGGATAATTTTTATGCATATAAGCCCAAAGTTCCCCATTGGTTACCCCTGGCTCTACCACACAGAAACGGTTATCCACATCGATTTCAATAATCCTTTTCATTCTTCCTAAATCAAGAACAACTCCACCAGGTCTTATTGTTGGACATGCAAATCCTCCAGATAATCCACCGGAGATTGGACTTACAGGGATCTTCTCAGCAGAACAATAAATCAATATTTTGCGTATCTCCTCAACATATTTCGGTCTAACAACGATATTAGGAATCTGTGATTCTAATCCCATGACTGACTTTGCCAAATACCCTGCAGTAATCGCCTTGTTATTTGTAGCAAATTCTTTACCGACAATACCAATCATTGCTTCCAAATCTTTTTCATCTGGTAATTTATAGCTCATATTTTCCAACCTATTAGTAATTTTTCTAAATATAGTATTTTTATAATTTAAAATATTATTTTGGAAAATTAAGTACTAAATATTAAATTTTCTTATATCTTTTACAAGTAAATAAAGATTTTTTCTTTTTTTTTTAGAGTATTGATATAATTTATTAAAGTGTATTAAACATCCTTTAATGATAAAAAAAAATTGTTAAAAATTTCAGAAATTCTTTTTTTTATCTTGTTTTGAAGTTATAAGTTGAATCAATCTTCTTTTATAAATTTACTTTTTATCAAATTAGACATAACAAAACCAAGATAACAAAATAATGAAAATCAAATATGGTTAATTATGCTTCTTAAATTTCTTGGTCTAATTCTATTTGGTTATATTCACTATTAGTACTAGAAAATGTTGAGTGCTTTTTACGACTGTTATCACTTATAATGAATTCATGAAAAATTTTATTTTTTTCATCTATTAACTCTCTGAATTCTTCATAAATCTCTTTTAATGTCATTTTTCTATTATTCTTATTTGTAATATTTTCCATAATATTATTTTCATTATTTTTATCACTATTTAAAGGGAGATATTTCACATTTTCACCATTAAAAATAATTTTTTCAAAGAGATCGCCATTTTCTACTTCATATTGACTAAGGGCTTTTACACCATTACTTAATTTTTTAGAATTTTCTTCATTTAATTCTAGATCAACCTTTTGATATCCTCGAATTTGAAACTGATTGTCCATGAAAAATTGAAAATGATGAGGACAGATTAGTCCTTTTTGGATTGAAATTGTAGTTAATTGAGATTTTTTATTTAATTGGGATCTAGGTATGCCAACTAGATCTCTGGTTTTACAGATTGGACAAATTACTTGAATCTTATTTGTCTTTTTTATAATACTCATTAGAAATCATAAAATAAAATTAATTTCAAGTATTTGATATAATTCTAAATTAAAATATTTAAACCTCTGTAATTCTTAGTTTATTCCCAAAATTCATGAAAATATAAAAAATTATCTTCTTAAAAACATTTTCGATGAATATCTTATCCCAATAAAGAGAAAAAACAGAGAAAAGATTAACGTCAATGGTAATTGTCCTATTACAATATAGGCGAAATTAGGTTCTGTTGAAAAGAAATACAATGTAATGGTCACTCCTAAAAATATATATGAATTTAGAACAGCTATTTTCCAATTTGGAGACAAAAAACCTAAAATTAAATTTGGAGGTAAAAATAATATAATGATATTTACCGTTGATAAATATACTAAAATTGGCATGAATCTTGTGAATAATTGATCTGCGTTATAGAATCGGTTTAAATTAAAATATTGAAAAATGAATAAAGTTGTGTTTATACTCAAATAAATTAATAAGTACGATAAAGGTCCGACAATCAACCATGACAACAATATCCTTATAATAGGTTTCTGCATCACTTTCCCCTTCAGATTGTTATTAAAAATCTCTTCCATTTCATCAGGGAAAATTAATTCAGGATCATAATCAGGAGAATATGAGTCGACGAAATCCTGCATTATATTTTTAAGAATTATCATAACTAAATCATTATTATCACTCGTTCCTACAACAGCAGCTCCGAGAATTCGTTCTTCCTCATTAGGAACTAAAATAAGTTTATTATTTTCCCCTAGATCAACATTTTTAATTACACTTCCAAGAGCTTCTCTACCAAAGTTCGCTATCGAAGAGAAAAATCCTATTAGAATATTTTCATCGTATTTTTTTTCCATAAAGTTCTTGGAATATAACAAAATTCCATTTTCATCTAAAAAATAAACACTTTTTATCATACTATTTTCTCAAGTTGTTAATTTTCATTTATATTTATAACTTCATTCAAAAAATTCTTTATAATCTTCTAAGGTTGCTTTATACCTCTTGAAACTGAAAAGAGATTGACCAAATAATTCTGTTAATCTAATTATCATCTTATTAGGGTCACCTTTTAGAAAAATTTTATACTTTTCACCTTTTCTCTCTTCTTGAATTTTCGCTATCTCATCAAACTCATATAGTTTTTCAATTAATTTAACATTGGGATTATTTAATTCTATAGTAATAATTTCACCTGATTGAGGTAACTCTTCGATTAATTTGTTGAATGTTCCAATTTTTGATTCATTTTTGCCAATAGTTAATATTTGATCACACCTAGAAACTATTCCTTCTGGGGCATGAAATATTAAGATGACATTAAATTTCTCTTTAATTTTTTGCATATAATTATTGAATTTATCATACTCTAAGCGATCTAATATTTCAAAAGGAATGAAGAACATAATTATTGAGGGAAAGGATATTAAAGCTCTAGCAATTGAAAACAAAAGGAAATCTAAATGACTCAATTCGGAACATCGTTTATTCTTTTTGTGTGATAATCCGGTGAGCTCTAAAGCATTTTTAATATATGCTTTACTGCGAATAAATCTCTTTGAAGGAGCTACAAATATATCGCCTATTATTTCATCAATTCTTGGAACAAAACCTGCAGTTTTTAATAATAATTGCAGTTTATTTTTTCTGTTTTTTAAGATATTTTTAATATTAATTTTATATTTAATTGCTTTCTTAACTTTCATATTTAATATGTTTGATTCATGCGCTTGGGGTAATATTACTATTTTTTCTAAATCTTTTCTATTTAAAAATTGAACTTCTTTTCCAAAAATCTCAATATTCCCAGAAAATTCAGAATAGTTACCAGAAATGCCCCAGAATAGATAGAACAAATCATATTTATGATCTATATCAGACAACTGTTCTTCATCATAAAGTATTCCTATTGATTTTCCTCTATGAATTCCAAAAGAAACATTTTGTATTCCATTCTTAATAGAGACATTATTAAGTATTAAGTGCTGAGAATTTGGTTTTAATCTATCCAATTTTAAACGTCTTTCTACTATATGACATACGTTCTCGATTAATTGGTAAATGTGAGATGGATTTAGTTCATTCCAATTTTTAATTAGATCTTCATTATTAAATTCCCTTTCACTTATAATTTTTAAAAGTGTTTTTGAAAAGGAAAATAATGGTAGGAGAGGATATTTTTCAAAATTTACTTGTAACTTTATTACAAAATATGGATAAGAAATTCTAAACTCTCTATAGAAGGGATTACCATCAATTGCATAATTTTCAAATCTATTATCTAATAATTCCACTTCTTTTTCGAGTATCATCATATGATTCTGAAATTCTTTCCTAATGAGTTTCCTCATACGTTCAATAATCTTTTTAGGACTAACAAGCCCATCCTCATCAAAATCAGGATTCACAATTATTTCATCAAAATCAAATTCATCTATGAGAGGAGTATAAATTTTTAGTAAAGGTACTCCCCTGTCCTTTACATCTTGATTAGTAAAAAACAAAACTTCAATAAATGATTTCTTATAAATTAAATTTAGAATTGAAGCAATCCCAAA
>JBHLNK010000116.1:5632-8584 GCA_048941625.1 Promethearchaeota archaeon
ACAACTAAAGTTGTATTGAATTGCTCATTAATCTTAGTTAATACAAGCCATAAGTTTTCTCGTACAACAGGGTCCAAACCACTAGTTGGTTCATCCAAAATTAAAAACATTGGTGAATGGATTAATCCTATTGCAATACTAACGCGTCGTTTTTGTCCACCAGAAAGATTTTTAACAAATTCGTTCATTTTATCTTCAATTTCTAAGCTACGTAAGATTCTTTTGGCCCTACTCATGATTTCTTTTTCTGTAAGTCCATATTGATTACCAAAATATAATAGATTCTCAAAAGTCGTAAAATTGTGATAAATCTTTCCTAAATCTTGAGGGACGTAGCCATAAATTGGTCTAATTCTTCTTGAAGTTCTTTTATTCATCTTCATTCCATAAATTTGACAAAATCCTGTGGTTTTTCTCATACCAAGCAACCCCTTAATAAAGGTTGATTTACCAGCACCGCTCTCTCCTAATATTCCTAATATTTTACCATGACTTACGTTCATAGAAACTGAATCGACAATTAATTTTCCACCAGCAAAAATACTTAAATTTTCACAATTAATAGCGGGAAACTTTTGTAAATATGATTCATTTAGTTTACCTCCAAAACCAAATAAAAGCTTAATTCTTTGTGGTATAGAAAGCCTTTGGTAGAGTTTTAATAATATAAATAATCCAATTCCTGCTAATTCAATGAGCAGGATATATGTTAATAAGAGGTTCCAAGGTTTCGAATCAAAACTCTGATCATATTGCAATTCATCCACAATAACAATTGCATTAGCCACATTTCTTAAATCACCTCCAAATCCCGGATTATCACCTACTCCTCCAGTATTAGAACTAACACATTGAGCATACCAATTTAAAGTGGTTTTAATATTTTCCGGCTGAAATCTATAATCATAAAGCCCTTTTGAGCCAAAATATGTGATTAAAAAGTTTGATGGTAAGTCAAGATAAGCCCCAAAAGCAGGTAAAACTAAAAAGGAGCCATCTGAGGTTTGTGAGTTCTTCAAGAATTCAATAGCCGCTATTTTAGCCATTGGTTCAGAATTTAATAAATCAGAAAATATTTCAAGCCCATAATATGTTGAAATAACGTCACTATGGAATCCTATAAATAGGGAAAATCCACCATCTGGATTTTGACATGACCTCATCCAATGAGTAAGATTAATATTATCAATATTTTTTAATCCATCAATAAGTTCCAACGAATACAAAGCCCAATACGTACTTTCAATAGTCGAAATATTCGAATTGATTAAATATAAAATTACTTGATAGAATGCTCCATACATGTTCAAAACCGCTTCTACATCTTGGCCTACACTAAATCCACCATCTGGGTTTTGAAGATCGACCAAATAGTTTGTTATATTCCTAATTTCGTACTCATCAGGCCATTTATTCGTAAAAGGAAGAAGGATATCATAGATGTTTAATCCACAATATGTTGCATATAAGGTGGCATTTTCACCTGGAGAAGAAGAAAATCCGCCATTATATGGATTATAACATCTTTCAACAAATTTTGATATGTTATTTAATATATCTTCATTCATTATCTCTTTATTTATAAATTCAGTAAAAATTTCAGGATCATAATTATAAAGGGCTGATACCCCATTAAAATTTGCTTCAATGGTAGTACTCCCAAATAAGGAATTCTGTCCTTGAAAAAAATGGAGCCAATCGTAATAATTAAGAGTAACCTCTCTAATTTCAGAATAATCTCCTTCAGTCAAGTTTTTTTGTTTAAGAATATCAATTGCTTTCATAGCAGCCCACCCAGATGTGAAATCTGAATTCTTAGCTGAATCGGGATTTGAACTAAAGCCCCCATCTGCATTTGAACAATTTAATATAAAAGATAACGTCTTTTGTTCATCAAAAAATGTAGGTTCTAGTAAACCTAATTTTTTTAACGATGATAAAGCAAAATAAGTCGATTGGACATCAGAAGATCCTCCTAAAATATTTGAAAATCCATAATCTATAACATTGTAAAGCGAATTATAATATGACCAAATAGCTATTAGATCACCTGTAGTATAGGACATATTCATTCCTAAAAATGCATTAATTCCATAATAGGTTGTTTCTGCCGTTGCGATACTCAAATTGTTATTTGTCAATTTATAACTTCCTATTAGCCATGTGGAATTAATATATTTTGCAATGCTATCATTTTTAAGGATAGAACCACCATTTAAGGTATTTGCCAAATCAATTGCATATGAAGTAGATATTATATCAGTTATATTTAAAAAGGGAATTAACTTAAATCCCCCTTCCTCTTCATTGAATGACTTATTTAAATAATTTAGAATATTGTTTGTTTTGTTTTGTTGAATTTTTTTATGTAAATATGATTCATTTGCGATCTCTAAAGTTTTTATCGCTTGATAAGTAGAAATCATACTTCCAATTCCACCAATATCTGAATAAGAACCGTCAGTATTTTGTTTTTCAAAAATATAATCAAAAAATATATTTGGTTTATAGACTTTTACATTTTCGTTTGAAATATTATTTGGATCTACCAGATTGGATGAAAATATGCTAGCAAATGTAAAATTTACTGAATCAATTGCTCTGAAATTTGAATCTAAACTTGGTTCAATAAACAATCCATCATCATTTTGATGAGTCCATGTGAAAAAAACTGCGTTGTCTTTAATGATTCGAACTTCTTCATCCTCTATATATTCAATATAAGGAATATTGACTAAAATAATAGATATTATTGGTACACATACTAGAATCCCTAAAACTAATAGGTTTTTCAATATTCGCTTTGTTGTGTGACCCAAATTAATTATTTTTTAATCACCTTCACTTCCGTTATACTACTTTCTTTTTCTTCCTCTTTTAAAATTCTAATTTGAAAATATCTTCTAAAAGTAGCAATATCTTTACTCATTGAGGAAACACTTATATTATTAT
>JBHLNK010000001.1:0-119013 GCA_048941625.1 Promethearchaeota archaeon
TTCGCGTTATCGTACGCATTTCTAACCATTTCAGAGATCGCTTCTACTTTTCTTTTATGTATTGCTAGTTTTTCTTCACTCATGTCAAATACAGGGTTGGGATTATTGCATAAAATTATAGACAATTATTTAAACATTTTAACACATTAAAATGTGTCTGAGGAGATTAAAGGAACGTTCATTCATAAAGTTTTAACAGAACTAGTTGTTTTTGAACCTGTAAACAATTTTTTTTTCTTACGACGCGCCATTTCAACAAACGCCTCGATGCGAGTAATCATTCCCGCTTCTCCACTATGTTCATCCATTGTAATCTCTAAGAAAGGCAATCCTACAACTTTCATATCACGCATGATTAGTTCTGATATTAAACTATCTGGTCCGCACGCAAAACTTACGAGAAAAATTACACCATCTATTTCATCACGACCTTTTGTTAGAAAATATCGAATTGCTTGCATTATTTCCTCTTCATGTCGCCAATAATTACGTAACCGTTTATTTATAATAACTGGCGTCTTAAAAATTGATTCAGGTAAGTTTTCTATGGTTAAAACTTCAACACCTTGGTCTCTTAATTTTTTTTGAAAGTCTAAATTGATAAAGGTATCAAAAATATTATACGCATGACCAAGAAGTAAGAATCGAAGATCTCCTTTTGTTTTTCTTTTAGGTAAAGTAAATGGTCTGTTATATTCTACTAGCCTTAGAGCGTGATTAACTGGCGCCCCTTCTTGTAAAAACTTATGATATTCATCAAAATACTTTTGAGCTTCTCTATAAGCTTTTAAGGCTTGATTTTGATTTTTCCCTAATTCTTTTGCAAGTTCAATTACAGAAGTTGCTATTGGAAATTCCTTTACATTAACCTCAAAGTTTAATATTATTGGAACTTCGGGTAAAATCTTTATTACATCTGGTAGAGATAGAAACTTAGGGCAGAAATATGCTCCTTTTACTTCTGCTACGTATCTTGGTACAAAAAGATAATCTAAATCTGGGTGATCGCGAACTAATTTTAAAACTTGCCCATAATAAATTTTTACAGGGATGCAAAGTTCTCCAAATCCGTGAGTTACTCCTTCCTCTACTATTTTTTTATTAGTTGGAGGGCTTAATATAATCTCTACATCTAATTCTTCAAGGAGTTTTTTCCAGAAAGGATAATACCTATAAAAATGAAGAGCTCGAGGTATTCCAACCTTAATTTTTTTTTTATTAGTATTTTTAGGTGATTCCATCTAATTTGGTCCTCAATCTCTCATACATCGGGAGTATCATAAAGAAGTAAATCTTTAATTTGATCCATCAAATTGGTTGTTAGTCTCTTAAGTTCATCGTAATCAGGCATTGTTTTTCCCCAGTATTTCTGGTGCTCCATAAATGGAGGTCCACACTTTAAGATTTGTCCTTTATAAAACTTCAGCATTTTAGCATGTTTGGGATAAGTTTGCTCGGTTCCTGTTATTCCGATGGGGATAATAGGCACTTGTGTTTCGATTGCTAATCTCATAGGACCAGTATGACCTTCTAAAAGTTGACCATTGCCTGGATTTGTTGTTCCTTCTGGGTAGGTACAGACACACTCTCCTTGTTCAAGAAGTTCTTTAGCATAAGCGTATGCATCAACATCATGTAACCCTCTTTTTAATGGGAAGGCATGATGATTTCTTACCCACGCATTAACAACCGGGATTTTAAAAAGACTTTGTTTAGCCATTTGCCACATTACTCGTCTTGGAGGGTGACGGATCAATATCGTAGCCAATATAAGTACATCCCATTCAGAATTATGGCTTGGACAAAGTAAAACTCCCCCTTCTTTTGGAATATATTTATCAAAATTTATTGCATTATATGGCATCATTATATCTGACCAACTACCCACTAAATCTCCTGAGAATGCCATCACAGTTTTTTGAAACTGTCTTCGTACTCCAAATTCCTCTAAACTCCTTAAGAGTGCATACCAAGCATCATCAATCATTCTAATAAATCCTTTTCCCTGATCTTTTAAATATGACATAAAATCAAATTTAGGTGCTTTCTCAGTTTCTTCAGGTGAACCAATAGAAAGTTCTTCATCTTCTTCTTTTCCGTAAAGCCCTTCACGTAATTCCCACACAGTGTTCCGTAATTCATCAGTTAATCTTCGAATATCTTCATAAGAAACAGAATTAATATCATAATCATGATAATAAATAGGATCTCCAACTCGGACTATTACTTGAGCTGGTTTCATAACAAGATTCCCTTTAGGCAATGCATTTCTCGATCCTATAACTGCCATAGGCACTATTGGAACATCCATATCAATTGCAAGCCTTACCGCTCCAGTTTTAAATTCACCTAGAGTGCCATCCTTAGAACGAGTACCTTCTGGGAATATTCCAACCCATTCTCCACCTTGTATTACTTTTTTTGCTTTTTCCCAACCACGTTCAGGATTTTCTCGATCAACCTTAAAAGCTCCAAGATTATTGAAAAGAGTTCTAACAATAGGAGTTTTAAAATTATCAAGCTTGCTCATATAGCGAATTCTCCGATGACAAGCAGCTCCATAGAAGAATGGGTCAATGTGCGACTCATGATTGCCAACTAAAATTCCAGGTCCATATTCAGGAAACATATTACCTTTGGGATATTCGGCTTTGAAGTTCCAGAATGTTCGAACGGCCCATTTAATATAAATGTATGCAGCCCACCACTGAAGCCGCCCCTCAATCTCCTTAAGTTCCAGTCTTTTTATGATATATCGATATAAGTCATTCAATGGATCGATTGGGTTATATTTCATAATTTTATAAGTCCAATCTTGATGACGTTTTTCATATTTAAGTTCTTCTTGCATTTTTTCTTCAATGCTTTTTTTGAGATCAAGCTCTCGAGCAGTATCTACTCCTCTTTTTTGGACTTTTTCTAGTTCCATAATAATTACCTTTTATTAGCTAATAAGCCAGTTTTTATGATAATTCGAATTATCTTAAATTTCCCTTTTTGGTTATTAAAAAAGGGTTTATTTTTTAATAATCTCTATTTTTTCGTATAGATGATTATCTTTACTTAAAGGATCCTTTATATAAAATATTATCGATTCTATTCATATCCTTAAAAGTATGAAAACTTTTGGTCAATATTAACACTTAAATTTTTCGGTTTATCAATTAAAAGAATTAAAATTAGCAAACAAAGAAATAAAGAAACTTGTGTAATTCTTTTAATCATTAATCCTTTGTTTTTGTATGTAAAAACATCCTAAATTGATTTAATTTTCCAATATTTTCAACAAATCATCTAAAGATTCAAGCAACATATCAGGGCTATAAGTTTTTAAAATATCAAATTTGCTTACCCCACTCGCTATACCTATCGTCCAAAATCCAGCCTCTTTTCCAGCTGTTATGTCCGAAGGCATATCACCTATCATTAAGAATTCATCTCTACGACGTTTCTCGTAGTTTTCCAATGCAGGCTGAAGAGCTAATGGATCAGGCTTTTGAACCGGAATTAAATCACTTCCATAAACTCCTTTAAAGAATTTATCGAATCTTTCTCGTTCCAGATGTTCCATAATAGATTTGGTTTTATTGTGAGAGATAATATAAAGATCTGAAGTTTTAGCAAATTTTTTTAAAAGAGGTTTTACACTAGAGAAAAATAGAGCTTCTTTTGCGTATTCAAGATATTTAGCAAATATTTTTACAGCTATTTGAAGTTTGTTGAAATAGGTTAATGATTGAAGAGCAGTTATGTGATTGAAGATCTCGTAGGATTCAAGTAAAACTTTTGGTAAGGGATATCCTTGAATAGTTTCTAGTAATGCCCCAATTTCTTGAATAGTCATCTCCATATCAATATCTAAATTTTTTTCTCCCAATACTTCTTCAATTGATTTTTTAATTATTTCTCGAATATCTAGTAATGTTCCATCAAAATCGAAAATTATCCCCCGAAGAGAACCGTTTTGAAGTAGTTCTATGAGATGTTTCTCTCTACTCATATTTTATCTAAAGAATAACAAAATTAAAAAATTTACCATAAATGAAGTTTAAGAATTGATTTGTTTTAAAGCACCAAATCCTTGAATTATTCCAGCAGTAAGAAGAACATAAATAATAATTTTTTGACCTATAACATAAATAAATAATTCTATTAGTGTACCTGTATTTGGTATTACAAATAAGATAATGTAATAAATTCCTAATATTGTCGACGCTATAATTAAAACAAATGCATAAGAATTCGGATAACTTCTTTCTATAAATAATGTAATAGAGTAAAAGCAGATTGAAAAAAATACTGAGGCAAATCCAAGAAATACGAAAAAATCGTGTAATAATTGTACGATATCTGTTGGCGTAAATGCAATCCCTACAAAAAAGACACCTGAGAAAATTCCAAAAAATGAAGCAATGATACTTAGTAATCTAGGTGTTTGGTTATTCTTAAAGAAAAAAGGAAATGCTATATAGAATACTGTTTGAGAAATCCCCCATAAACTTAATGTGATTGAAAATAAAATAAATGATATCTGGTTAGACAAACCAGAATGGGAAATAACTCTACCTAAATCACTAAAATAATTATACCAAAAAATGTAATGAGTAGTAGAAGGATCTAGATATGTTCCTCCTGTATAAAAAATCATTGCAATTATGGTTATTACAATAAATTGAATTGAACCAAAAATGCTAAAAATAAATGCACTATATCTCCATCTTTTGCCTTTCATTTAATATAAATAAAATAAGTAATGTGAAATATAAATTCTAATAGAATAAATAAGTTAAAAACTAACAATGAATTTAAATGTATAATTTGGGGATTTAATAAAAAAAAATAATATAGAATAATTGAGTATCGTGGATGAATTCTTTATTTATAATGTTTTAATGCTGAGTTTTGGTTTATCATCAATAATGTTTTTTATTGTATTATTATATGTAACTGCGGGATATGGTCAACATTTCAATAAAAAATGGGGTCCATCTGTAAATAATAAGATAGGTTGGATTTTAATGGAAATTCCAACCGTTATTGTATATTTTGTTTATTATCTTGTTGGAAATCGACCTTTTGATATAATTCCAATAATATTTATGTTTATATGGATGTTACATTATATTCACCGTACTTTCATATTTCCTCTTTTAATTCGTGGAATACAACCAATGCCAATTACTATTATTTTAATGGGATTCATATTTAATGGTGTTAATTCTTATTTACAAGCAAGATGGATATACACATTTTCTAATCCCTATTCTATAACTTGGCTTATCAGTCCATTTTTTATAATTGGGCTTATAATTTTTATATCTGGTTTTATTATAAATCTTCATTCGGACTATATTATCCGAAACTTGAGAGCACCTGGAGAAACAGAATACAAGATTCCTTATGGTGGTATGTTTAAATACGTAAGCAATCCTAACTATTTCGGTGAAATTACTGAATGGATAGGATGGGCAATTATGACTTGGAGTTTTCCTGGCTTAATTTTTGCAATTTGGACTTTTGCCAATTTAGCACCAAGAGCTCGTTCTAACCATTTATGGTATAATAAAAATTTTCCTGACTATCCCAAAAATAGGAAAGCACTAATTCCATTTTTATTTTAGAAAAAGCAATTATTTTAATATAATTTAGAGTGAGATTTTATATATATACGATTTCTGGAGTCTATTAGTTGTAAACTACCCCAAGAGTCGAATAACGTTTCAGTTTTTCCTAAAATCAATATCCCATTTTCCACCAACTTGTTTTCAATTATTTTTAAGAATTTATGCCGATTCTCACGATTAAAATATATCAATAGATAACGGCAAAAAATAATATCATATTTATTAGGGAGATTATGACCTTTTGTTATATCCTCTACTAAAAATTCAATCTTGTTTTTAATTCTATCTTGGATTAAATTATTATGCCCAAAATGAGTCTTTTGCTTAGTAAAATATTTATTTTCAAAATAATCTGAAATTTCTTTCATAGAATCGTTTGTATAGATCCCAATTTTAGCTTTTTCAATAGCTTCTTCCGATATATCAGACGCTATAATTTTATATTGTGGAAAACGAGAAACTTGAGATTCTAGGTTATCCAAAATCATTGCTAATGAATAAGGTTCTTCTCCAGTTGCGCATGGACATGACCAAATATTAATGAATTTATCTTGAAAATTCGATTGTTTCATTTTCTTATAATAAGAAAGTTGGTTGAGAAACACAAAAATATCTATATAAAATCTATCATGTTTGTAAGAAGCATTCCTAATTTTATCCAAATTTTTAGCAGCATTAGCTTTCGTTCTAAATTTAGCTAATTTAGATGGATCTGGTCTGATATCACTTTTAATTTCCTTTTTACTTACATTTAATCCATGTATAAATATGTCTTGGATTGTCTCAAACACATCATAATCTCTAAAAAAAAATGTATAGTTTATTGTAAATCCTTCAATGAATTTTTGGATTTCTTCTTCATTATTTGATATGAAATCGTAATATTCTTCCAGTGTTTTAGGTGGGGTCCTTATCATTCTTGACTTGATGCGTTTTTCTATAAATTTTTTATTATAATACTCAAAATTAAGGCCTGTTTTTTTTTTTTAATAGATGAATTAAAGCATTATAAGAATTTTCATCTATGGGGATATTATCTAAAGGGTTATCCTTCTTGGAGTCTAAATCGAAACTCATAAGCCTAGAAAAAAAATATTAATTAGATCATTTCGATAATAGACTTCTCGAATTTATAACTTATTAAAAAGAAAAATATTATATTTAAAAAAAAATGTAAAACTTAAGATGAATTTAACTTAATTTTTTTAATAATTCTCGAATTTTTTTCAATTCTGCCAATCTTAATTGGTTTTCATAGGTGTTATCTTTATTTTCTCCATCTTTCAAGTTTGATAAAGCATCTATGGAAGCAATTTTTTCCCAAATGGCCGTACGGATGAAATCAGATTGGGTTTGATTAGAATATTGAGCATAATTTTTTATCTCTTCTAATTCCTTCTGGTTCACTAAAAATTTAACCTGATAACTCTTTTTTAAAGCCTTTTGGACAATATTGACAGTTAGCTTCAAAAGATTATTTTCATTTTCAGCAGAAGTTATTTCAATATAACCAAATAATCCTTCTTTTTTAACAAATTGACGATATTTCTCTCTGTTTATGATTTTTTGATCCTTGACTAAATCAAGGTTGTTTCCTATTAAAATTACTGGACAAGAATCTGCTTTTGCTCGATCCAAAATATTTTTATAACGAGTTTGGGAGTATTCAAATGTTTGGGGATTTGATAAATCAAATATAAAAAATACAGCTGAAGCTCCAGTATAATACATCGTTTGGAGCGATCCAAACTTTTCATTATCAATAATATCCCAAAATTGAAATTTATATTGATCTCCCTCTACTTCTATAATCTTTGTAAAAAAATTGACTCCTGCCTTTGGAGCTATATCTTGGTGAAGAGCTTTACCAGCAAATTTATTAATCATGGACTTTTTGCCTACGCCTTCAGTTCCGATAACTAATATTTTAAAAATATCCTTATAGTTTTCATTATTCATTTTTTATCACATAATAATTATTTATGTACCGATTCTGTACATAATATATATAGTTTTTTTATATTTAAACTTATGTACCGAATATGTACATATTTCAAAGAATGATAATAAAACCTCTAATCTTTTAAATTGTGAAAATAAATGGTAAAGAATTATTTTAGAATTTGTACTAAGTGCTTAGTTAAAACTATATAGTAGTATGTTCAGTTCTACTAATAATTTCATTTTGTAAATCTAACGGTAAATTTATAAAATAATCACTATAACCTGCGACTCGTACAATTAAGTTAGGAAATTCTTCAGGTTTATTCTGTGCTGCACGTAAGGTTTTCGCTGATACAACATTAAATTGAATATGATGACCATCCAATTCAAAATAAACTCTGATCAAGTGAATTAATTTATCCAATTTATTACGATCACTTAAAAATTGGGGTGCAAATTTTTGATTTAATAATGTTCCGCCTGTTCGAAGATGATCAATTTTACCTGCAGATTTTATAACAGCCGTTGGTCCATTAGTATCCATTCCCTGCACTGGTGAGATTCCTTCTGATAATGGTTTATAAGCCAATCTACCATCTGGAGTTGCTCCTGTTACTTGTCCAAAATAAACATGAACTGTTGTAGGAAGTAGATTAATATGATGCATTCCCCCCTTATTATTAGGGCGATTGTTTATAGCGTTATATACAATTTGAAAAACTTCACTAGTTATAGAATCCGCATAATCCTCATCATTTCCATATTTAGGAGTTTTATTAAGGAATTTCTGTCTAATAACTTCATATCCACGGAAATTATTTTCTAAACTTTTAAGCACTTCAGCCATAGATATGATTTTTTTATCATAAACATTATACTTTAATGAAGTTAAACAATCTGTAATACTACCCATTCCTACGACTTGAATATAAGAAGTATTATATTTCGCTCCACCATTGTTATAATCTTTCCCTTTTATAATACATTCATCTATTAATATTGAAAGAAAAGGTGCTGGATTTTGAGACCATATACTTTCAATAATTTGATTCCCTTTAATTTTTATATCGACAAAATGATGTATTTGATTTTTATAAGCATTAAAAAAGTCCTGAAAGGTTGTAAATTTGGTTGGATCTCCAGTTTTCAATCCAATTTGCTTTTGAGTAAGAGGATCAAATCCATTATGAAGGGTAATTTCAAGAATTTTTACCAAGTTAAAATATCCAGTTAAGATATAAGCTTCTTTCCCAAATGCACCAGCTTCAACACATCCACTTGCCCCGCTATTTCTAGCATCTTCTATGGACTTACCTTGTATAGTTAATTCTTGAATAATCGCATCTGTATTAAATATTGAAGGTTGTCCAAAACCTGTTTTAACAATTTCAAGAGCTCTTCTTAAGAATTTATCTGGTGTTAATACACTAATCTGAACATTACTACTTGGCTGCACTATTCTCATTTCTTCTATTACATCTAAAAGCATATAAGATAGTTCATTTACTCCATTTGTTCCGTCCTCTTTTAATCCGCCGATATTTATATTACAAAAATCGGTATAAGTATTACTTTCTTCAGCGGTTACCCCAACTTTAGGTGGTGCAGGTTGGTTATTGAACTTTATCCAAAAACACTGAAGTAACTCGTATATTTCTTCCTTAGTAAATACACTATTTGCAATATCCTTAGTATAGAAAGGATATAAATGTTGATCTAAGCGACCTGGATTAAAAGAATCCCAAGTGTTATATTCAGTTATGACACCTAAATGTATGAACCAATATTGTTGTAAAGCTTCCCACGTTGTCCTTGGTGCATGTGTAGGTACATACGAACAGATTTGAGAAATCTTTTCTAATTCAAATTTTCTCTTTAGGTCTAACTCTTCCTTAGCTAATTGTTTAGCTTTTTGCGAATAACGTTCAGCAAGACAAATTATCGCATCAGCAGCAATGTTCATGCCAATTAATTGTTCTCTTTTATCGTATGCTTCAGGATCATTGTAGAAATCCAGTTTTTCTATATTGTCCTTTATCTCTTGTTTAAAATCTAAAAATCCCCTTTTCCAAATTTTTTTACCACCTACTGTATGTCCTGGTGCTCTTTGTTCCATAAACTCTGTGAAAATTCCTGCTTCATAGGCATTAATCCATTCTATGTCTACTTTAGAAAAAATCTTATCTCGGACTGATTTTCCTGTCCAAAAAGGTATTATTATATCTTCTGTTTTTTGCTTTACTTCTTCAGATACTTTGAAAGAAGTTTTTTCACGAGAATTTAGGATTTCTAAATCTTTTAAGCTATGACAACATACTTCGGGATAAGTAGGAGTTGCTTTTGGCTCTGGACCTCGCTCACCAACAATTAACTCTCCCTCATTAATACATATCGTTTCATTTTCCATTAAATATTTAAAAGCTTTAGCTCTAGCAACAACAGGAGAATATTTATGTGCAGCCCCTGTTTTATAAAACTCAGTTAATAATAATGCTCGCTCTAATGAAAGATATGGAATTGCTTGACGACTTTGACTCCTTAATTTCTTAATTCGTTCATTCATATAATTTTGTTATAGTTTATAATAGAATACATACATGTAACGATTTTAAAACTATCTTTTTAACTCTATAAGTATTAAAATTTGATCAGTAAATTAAAAAACATTTCCTAAGATATTAAATTTTAATTCTTAAACTGGATTTTACAAATTCTTTTTTAATGATTTAAAATTATAATTTCAAGTATCTTTGAAAAACTCAAATTTATATTCTAATCTTTAAATTAAAGGCTATTATTTTGAAAACTCAAGATGATTTAGGAATCCCAATTCCTGCAAATAAACCACTTGTCGTTAGAACGATTAAAAAGGTCACAAGAGAGCAGCGTGAATATGTGCTAAAAAAAACTGAATATAGTATGTTTTCATTCCCAGCCGATTTACTCTTTGTTGATTTTTTATCTGATTCTGGTTCTGGTACTATGACAGATTTTCAATGGGCTTCTATTTTTCACGGAGATGAGTCATATGCTCGCAATAAAGGTTACTATGTACTTTTAGAAGCTATTAGAGACACATTTGAACGTGCTGATAAGCCAAAAAGATCGATAAATTTAATTCTTTCTGGTGAAACAAACGTAAAAAAGCTTATGGATGAACTTTACGTTACTTCATACGAAGGAGGTTTTGTTAATGGAGGAATCCATCAGTTAAGCCGTCCAAATTCGTTTATTGTCCCACAGGGACGGTGTGCTGAGCATCTACTTTTTTCCACAATCGCACCTATATTAAAGAACAAGGATCCTAATAAGAGGTATTACATTCCAAATAATGGTCATTTTGACACAACTGAAGCTAACATCGTTGCTAATGGTATTCAAGCAGTGAATTTATTCTCCTCAAATTTACTAGATGAGTTTCCTTATGATGAAATGGACATAAGAAATCCATTTAAAGGTAATATGGACATTAGGGGTTTAGATGAATTTATCAATGAAAAAGGAGTAGATTCTGTTCCACTAATTTATCTTACTATAACAAATAATACTGCTGCAGGTCAACCAGTTTCCTTGAATAATATAAAAGAAGTAAATAAAATTGCTAAAAAGTATGATATACCTTTATTTTTCGATGCTTGTAGATTTGCTGAAAATGCAAGTTTTATTCAAGAATTTGAGCCAGATTATAAAAACTATTCAATACCTAAAATTGTTAAAGAAATGTTTTCTTATGTTGATGGTTTCACAATTAGCTTCAAAAAGGATGGATTAGCTAATATTGGAGGATTTTTATGTTTTAAAGATAGAGGGTTGTTCCATAAACAATTTTCTGTAGAAGAAGACATTGGAATCAAATTAAAAGAAAAACAAATTTTAACATTCGGAAACGACTCTTATGGTGGAATGAGCGGTAGAGCTATCATGGCTTTAGCAGCAGGTCTTTATGAAGTAATCCAAGAACCTTACTTAAATGAAAGAAAAGCCCAAGTAAGAGAATTTGCGAGAAAACTTGCTCAAAATGGGGTACCAGTTATACTTCCAGCAGGCGGACATGCAGTCTATATAAATATGGATAAATTCTTTGAGGGAACGGACATGAAGATCGAAGATTTTGGTGGTGTAGGATTTACAATTGAACTTCTCAGACATTATGGAATAAGAGCTGTGGAATTAGGGCCTTTCGCTTTTGAATGGGATAAAAAAACACCTAAGCAACAAAAGGGGATTTTGAATTTAGTTCGTTTCGCGATGCCTCGTAATGTTTATAGTGCTCCTCACATTGAGTATGCTGTTGCAGCTATAACAGAACTATACCGTCATAAGAAAATTATTCCTAAAGTAAAAATCTCTCGAGGAGCAGAATTACGACTTAGGCACTTTCAAACAGGACTTCAACCAATATATAGGAATTTATAATTCTAACTAACTAAAAATAAAGTAGAAATCCTAAGGGTTCTTAAAAAATTTGGGAATATAATATAATAAATCCTAGATATCCAACATTCTCAATTTTTGAGAAATATTCTTTCTTCTAAGAATTTTCATAAAATCGTCTTTTCTCTGTTGAAGTCGTGTCAGAAAGGAATCAAGTTTATCAAAATTGTTAAAAAAGTACTCTCTACCATCCACCATAATTTTAACTCCTTTCCTATCATTTTGAACGATTGCATAAATGCCTCCTACTTCAGAATCATGTTTAATAAAGACTTTTTCTCCCTCAGGAAATTTTTCATTTCCTTTTTTAGCCCAGAAATTATTTTTTAATAAATATGATCGATACATACTCATTCTTCCACACACAACCTTTTTTTTTTATTATGATAAGTCATCGGGATATGTTTGTTCATATATTCCTTATGACTATCAATATATAGTTCCTAGTAATATACAATTCAAATCGATTATAACATCGTGTAATATGCAAGGAACATATCATCAAGATATTATACGAATTTAATTCTATACTACACAAGAAACATAGTTACTAAAAATCCTTATAAATCACTAAGTAAAAAGCCCAGAACTAATTACTAAAAAAAATTTACTAGGGGTTAATCGAAAAAAATTTCGATTGGAGAATTTAATTTAAATAAAAGAAATTAGGGATATTTTGAGTATAAATTATCTATGAAATCATCCAATTCCTTCATAGTAAATTTCTTTGGGTCATAAGCGACCTTCCCACATTCATCTTCCAAATCAAAGCATGACTTTATATAAGCTTTATTCATAATTGTGAGCATAGTTTTTGTAAAGAAAGAAAATTCTTTCTGATATTTTACTATCTGCTTAGCAAAATTAAGCGTCTCAATATCAAGCTTTTCTAGAGGGAAAATCCTAGCTGGAAAGTTTATATTTTTTAGTTCATCTAATCCAATTTTATCTGCAGTAAAAAGGGCATATTTAGCATAGCTTAGTCCGAAAGCTAATAATGGGAGTAAGGTTGCTCCAGTTTGTGGAAATGCCGAGATTGCCAATTCTGGTAATCTAATATATAACTCCTCTTTTGGTCTATCCGCAAATACTCTTAAATCTGAGGCTGATATCATTATAACACCAAAACCAACCGCAATCCCTTGAACTTGAGTGATAATCGGTTTCTTTGTCATTACTATTGTTTCATTAACTTTTCTACCCCATTCTGTTATACCTGCCGCTTGTTCAGGAGATCCTTGAATCTCTTTAAGATCATAACCAGCAGAAAAGAACCTGTCCCCAACACTTTTTATAATTACACATCTTACATTTTCATCTTTATCTGCTTTTATCAAGTTTTGATGTATTTCCTTTAACATTGGAATATTACAGGAATTTGCTTTATCAGGTCGATTAATAGTAATTGTCGCAATTCGTCCTTTAGTTTCATACAGAATTAAATCTTGTTCACTCATAATATCTTTAACATAAAATTGAATTTAAAACATATTGAATTTCTAAAAGAATATATAATCAGAAAATCATAAAATACTAATAATACAAATTTAGAACATTTAGATACCTTAAATAATCTACTTAAACCGGGTGAAATTAAATTTTAATTAGATTATTCAATGAAAATACAGATAAAGCTAAACTTATCGAAGTATGGGATAAAATTCTCAAAGATATAAACCCTTCATGGGATATCGATGAGGAAGAATTTGATAATGCTCTTAAGTTGTATGGAGACCAAACCGATCTTTCACGTGATTGTTTAATTGCTGAAGATAATAAAGGAGATATCATAGGTTTTGCTTTACTATTTAAATCATCTAAACAAAACACTTGTTGGCTAGAGGTTAAGATATTACCACATTATTTTAAATCTGAATTTTATGTAAAATTGTTTGAATCTGCATTAAAACTTACTTCTAAACAAAATACACCAAAAATCAGATTTGTTCTAAGAAAATATATTTTGATAGATTCACCACTACAAAATAAACTAAAAGAATTGGGATTGAAACCAACCCATTTTGATTATTGGATGCGATTGGATAATTTCAAATTTATTCCTAAAATAAAAACTCCAAAAGGATATACTTTTCAAAATCACAAAGAATTGAACGATTTTACTAACTATGTAAAAATTCTTAATGATGCATTCAGAGAACACTATGATTTCATACCTTTTAATGAAGAAGAATTTAAATCGATACATATAATATCATGGAAAGGATACTTTGTTGAATATTGGTTTGCATTTAAAGGTAATGACAAAATTGGAGTTTGTTTTGTTAATATTAATCCAGATTCAAAGCATATCGGAATTGTATATACTTTAGGTGTCCTCCACAGTTATCATCATAAAGGGGTAGGTAGTTATCTTTTAGGATTAGGAATTCAAACATTAATTGACAAAGGTTGTAAGATTATCGAATTAGGAGTTGAATCTGATAATGCAAAAGCCTTATCCTTGTATGAAAAATTCGGTTTTTATGAAATAAAATCACGAACTGCCATATTTTATGAAATTTAATTTGGTATAGTATCCTCCAAAATTACTAACAATTTTAAAAGTTGATATGTAGATATTATTTACTTTTTAATTAATTGGCTATCAAATCAATCTTATAATATCAAATTGAAGGTATAGTTACAAAAAATTCAAATAAAACATTAAAAATTGAAAATTAATTCCTAAATAATTTACGATTTTGAAAACAAAATTTTCAAAATCATCCAATTCACCAGTTTGAAAACGATTTTGATATGTTAGTATTGCTATAACGGAAAACCTTCGAAATGATTGGGTTCAAATATATTAATGGAATAATATATAATTGCAGAAAAGGAGAGATATATTTAATTTTCAGCACATAAGGGTTGAGGTGGTATATACTAAAATTGATCTCTGAAGTAGAGTTTTTCGCTGAAATTTTTGAGGATTTCTTATATTTGGATAATAGGCTTTATGGAAATGATTTATGGAAATCTTATTCAATTATTAAATTAATGCAGATATCAAATGAGTTAGAAAGTAAAGAAATTATAGAAGAAGGCCTAAAAATAATAGTCAATTTGAGCAAATTTAAAGAATGTGGAGAATTATGGGACTCTTATGAAATAAATAGTTACCCTGTCAATGAACTTATGGACTCAGAAAAAACTCTACTTGAGTCAATTTTGAGAGCAGAATTCACTTGAATTGCTTTTCAAATTCCCAAACACTATCTTGTATTGTATGAAGATTCTTTATTACTTTTCCAGATGCTTTAATTTCCATTTCATGAGCATCAAACATCGCTTTTCCAATTGCTAAAGCTCTATTTTGGGTCTCTTCTGTTATCCCTATGATATCTCCTTTTTTAATGGAAGGATCTATTTTAGTTATACCAGGTCGCATTATATCTGCTCCATTAGTAACATAACGAACTGCCCCAAAATCAACCACTATTGTTTTCAAGCTTACTTGTTGATTTAATAATAAGGTTAAAACAGGAATATAACCATCCTTAGATTTCCATAACTTCAACACATTATTAATCACGTATAGCGTATCTCCTGCCTCAGTTTCAATAACTTCAACGTTGCATTTCTTAGGAAAAATCTGTTCAACAAATTTTTGATCATATTGCTTCAGAATTTCATCTTTTATCGGTTTTAACTCAGATTTTCGAACAAAATGCCTGTGTTTTATCTTCATATCTAAAAAATAAGTTCCAATCCTTTTAAATTAATTTCTTAGGAATAAAAAAGTAAGAATTTTTTAATGTGATATTAGCATACTAGAAATGAACCTTGACTAAAGTTTATACTTCAGCAGTAGTTATTATTCCTCCACAAGACCAGTGGAATTCAATCCAAGAGATACGTAGGAAATATGATCGTCATATTCATCGATGGATGCCCCATATCACTTTATTATATCCATTTCGACCAAAACTGGAGTTTGACACTCTAGGAAGTAACTTCAAAGGATTATGTAAATCTATTGAAGCTTTTCAAATTTCGCTAGGAAGATTTAACTATTTTAGTCATGGAAAGCAAAATTACACTATTTGGTTGAATCCAGAACCAATAGATTTGATTAAATCTTTACAAGCTAGAATTCTTGGACTAACTCCCGATTGTAATGATGTAAATATGTATAAGTATGGATTTACACCTCATTTAAGTTTAGGACAACTTCACGGAAGAGAAAATCTTGAAAATACGATAAAATATCTTCAAAAGAATTGGAAGCTAATTCAGTTTCCATTAAATGACATTTATTTCATTTCTCGTGAAAAAAGTCAAACTTCAAAATTTGAAATTAAAAAACGAATACCACTTAAAAAATAATAATTAACATTTTTATATTCGAATTTCATTAATTAATTAATTAAATACTGAAAAATTTCAAATAGGATCTTTTACAAAATCATGACAGATGATAAAGATAAAGCAGATATTGTATTTCAAGGAAAAACCGAGATGATCTTTAAGATTATAGTGGTTGGGGATCCAGCAGTTGGTAAAACTAGTTTATTAACTAATTTCTGTGGTGATAAATTTACTTATGAGTACGTTCCAACCGTCGGAGTGAACATTACAAAAGAGCCAGTCAATATAAAAAACGATATGGGAAAAGAAATTACAGTTAATCTTATGGTGTGGGATATAGCAGGTCAGCCACAATTCTATATGCTTCATAGACCTTATTTTAATGGGGCTGATGGTGTAATGTTAGTTTATGATATAACTCGATCTAGCTCCTTCTCAAATATTAATAATTGGTGGAGTACATGTGTAAAGTATGGATTGTCGTCAATACCACGCATCTTAATTGGTAATAAAATTGATTTAAAAGATGAACGTAAAATTATTCTTCCTATGGCAGAACACTTAAGTGAAAAACTCAATGCACCTTTTTTTGAAACATCTGCGTTGACTGGTGAAAAAGTAAAATTGATTTTCCAAAAGATCGCGGAACTCACACTCCAGTCAAAACTAGAAGAATAGAGAGATTCTATCTTTAAATCTTATTCTTATTCATTTAATTTGGATTCATCCAAAGAAATAATCATGGGATTTATATATATAATAAATTAAAATTAGTTAACACTTTGATCACTATTTACCTCTTTTCACTGGAGAGAATAGAGAGAGGATATAATCTCATTGACTTCATATACTAATCTTTAAATACTCTTTCTCCTTAATTCTCTCTTTACTTATTCTTACCTTTCTAATAAGAGTTATAGAATTAAAAATTAAAAATCATTCCAGAATTTTTTAACAGGATCTTCTAAAGCATCAGTGATTTTGTTTTTAAAAGTTTCATAATCATCGATACATCCATCCCAATTATCACTACTCGTTTCTGGGTAATCTTGTATAAATTTTTCAGCAATTTGTTCCAGCTCTGCAAGAATTTTCTTTTCTTTATGATTTTTGGAGGAATTTGCAATAAAAAACAGATTTCCTTTTTTTATAATCGTGAAGCGAATGTTTTGAAATTCAAAGCTATGTAACCCTCCATCACCAATCTCCTGAGCAAACGAATTCAGAGCACTCATAAGGGCTCCAAACAGTTGATCCTCAACTTTCTGATGAAATACCCTGCTAAAAATAACAATTCCATCAGTTCTTTGAATCCATAAATCCTGAATCGCTTTAACCAAGATTTAACCTCTTTATTCTTGTTTTATCATTCTTTTTTTTAACCACTTTGGTAAGAGATATCCAATATAAAACCCTATGATACTTGAAATCAATAATAGTCTGAATATAATTAATGTAATTTCATTAGATGGCAAAGTACTATCGAGTAAGCCTCCAAGAGCAAAAGCAGGAAAAGCAAACAATAGAAATTTACCTTTAATCTTCATCTCAACATTCTCATATTTCATTGTCCTTAGAGAAAAATGTATCCCTGTAAATAATAGTAGCACAATAAATATGATAATATAGATAGATAAAAACTTATTTTCTCCTGCTGTCGTGTCTACTGGAGAGATTTTAATTGCAGCTTGACTTACATCAGTAAATACAACATATAAGAAAACTGCATAAAAGAATATGGTTATAATTATTACTATAATTAGAAAAAGTTTCTGTCTTTCTTTCATTAAAACATTAGTATAAAAACCACACCAACATAATAATCCAATTGGTAAAGGAATGAAATTGAAAAGAAGAATTAGCTCAAGAGACAACCCTTCACTGTTATTAATAAGTGCTACAATAAAAGAAGTACTTGTTCCGTACCAACCAGAAGCCAAAAAGATAAGATTAATTCCCAAAAGGATGAAATTCTTATTTTTATTCTTGAAATATTTCAATAAAACAATTAAGCCTAAAATGAAAGAAACAATAACTACCGTAAGCCCTAGAATCCCATTAAGAATATCTAAATTTGATAAACTCATAAAAGTACATAATATCACATTAAATATATATTATACAAAAATCAGTTCTATCCTTTTACAGATAATTTATTAATCCAAAAATTAATTTTTTCCTTTAGATTATTTTTAATATCTTCAGGAAGAACTTCCAAACCATTTACTTTACTTGCAAATTGTCCAATTTCATACAAAATTCTATGACCTCCAGTAAACACAAATATATCCTCTTTTATGTTGCTTAGATTTTCGATTACTGGTTCAGGATCATCATTTTCTTCAAGATAATCTATTAATGATTTGAATTGGTCAATAATAGATTTTTTTTTATCTGTAGCTGATGTATCTCGCTGGATTTCTTCTATATGTTCTTCTCTTGAATGAAAAGACATATCTGCTCTTTGAATTAGAGTACGTACTAAGTCAAGTTCTTCTTCAAGAATTTTTTGATTTTCAATTACACTATTTAATTGGGGTGAAAGAGACTTAATATCTAAGGTAGCTTTACTTAGTTCATCAATCTTATCAACTAACATGTTCACTTTTAAGTTTGTTTGCCCCATCTTAGTAATAATATCCATACCAAATTTTTCAAGTATGGATGCAAATTTATCAATTTTCTCTCCTACTTGTTTCATTATATCGGAAACATTTTCAGAGTCAGTCATAAATCTTCCTCACAGTAGTTTTTATTAAAATTTTTCAATTGTTTAAAAATAAGAACTTTTACAAAATTTATTTTTTATCAAAATTTATTATTTAATTAATATAATGCTCTAATAAAAAACTTCTTAAGAACTAAGCTTGGTTCTGTATAAGACAACAGGCTTAAAATGAAAAAAAATAATAAATTGACAATATTAAGAAACTTGGTAAATGGTTTTCATTCAAAAATCTTGAAATTATATCGAATCCGTGATTAAAATAATAAATTATGTAAATATTTTGACTAAAGATGGCAAGTCTCTACTTTTTAGAAACTATAGTGATACTGATGTAGATAGAGATTTATTAGCTGGATTCTTAAGTGCTTTTTCTGGTTTTATGAAAGAAATTAGCCAGAGTGATATTAAGAGTACACAAACTGAGGATTTTAAATATTTTTATACAATTATTGAACCTATAATAATCGTATTATGTTCTGATCTTGATGAAGATGATGGACAGATAAATTCAAAAGTATTGAATATCAGAACAAAATTCTTGGAAAAATATGGAAAAATTCTAGAAAGTGGTTCATGGGGAGGAAATCGCACTATCTTTCATGAATTCGAGAAAGAAGTAGATAATATTATTTTAGGCGCTATTAAAGTATCAATAATAGGATTTGGAGGTGTAGGAAAAACCACTTTAACCAAATTGATATGTGGAAAAGATGTAAATCTTGAGTATGTGCCTACAATAACAGCAGATATAGCATCGTATGAAGGGGAGGAATTTGAACGATCTATAACTTTATGGGATTTTGCAGGACAAAAACAATATCATTCACTATGGAAAAGTATGCTGAAAGGGACTGATATAGCTTTACTAGTTGTAGATTCAACATATGAAAATATTAATAAATCAAAAGAAATTATACACGATATTTTGGATAAATTTTATCAAGATAAATTAGTAATTGGTATTGCTAATAAGCAAGATCTATCAAATAGGCTATCTCCAGAATTCTGTGAGAAAATTCTATCTAGTGAAAACCGTGTAATTAAAACTCATGGAATGATAGCTATTGAACCTATGTACAGAGAAAAAATTTTAGCAATTTTAAATGAGGCAATAAATCAAGTTTCTTGAAATTTAATTCAAATTTAGTAAAATAAAGTTTAAATATAATTTAGGTGGCTTTTCTGATTAATTTTGAAATGGAAGATATTGATTATGAACGATCGCAAGAAGGAATTAAAGTACTCAAATTGCCTAAACTCACTGAAGAAGAGAAAAATATTATTAATCCAATTATTGCGCCTACCTCTGGGTTGCGAATCCAAATTATTGATATTAAAAGACTTGAAAAAGAATCCAATATTTTAACAAATCGAAAGCTTTTCCTCTTTCTTAGAATGTTTAAAGCGATCAGTGAAAAATTTAAAGATTTGAAGGAAAATAAAAACCTGAAGATATTAATATTCACTGATGATCGCCCAACTAACGAGATCCTGCTCAGATTTTGTTCTGAAATATTTGCTTATGATGGATTTGAAATTTATTATCAGAAAAACCATTCAAGAGAATCTAAAATCTCTTCACCATATGGAGCAGCTTCAGTAGCACTATACGAAGAGATAAAATTAGTGATAGTTCTTACTGCTAGTCATAATGATCTATCTTGGAATGGCATAAAACTATATATTGATTACCCGATACCTATGTCTGGTGATCTATTTAAAGAAATCTCGAGAAAAGCGCTTCAAGTGGAAGAAGTAAAGTTACAACCTGAATTCACCCCTATTTTTCTGGAAGCAGAAGAGAAAAATAATGAATATATTATTGATTTACTTTCGAAGGTAATAGATATACAGAGCATAAAAGGTAAAAATATTGTTATATGGCCTTATCTCGGTGAAGCTAAAGGAATAGTAAATTTATTTAAGTATTATGGAGCTAATCTTACTGTTGTAGACGAGGATCTTAATCCTCCTAATCCATTAAAAAATATTCAAGAATCAAAATTACAAGACATAATGGAAAAAGCTAATTCAAATATAGCAATATTACTTGATGCTGATAGAGATCGAATAGTATTATACATTAAACAAAATGGAGAATTTTATACCTATATTCCTAATGAAATCTATTCTGCTATGCATAATATCCTTGCAAAGGAATTCAATAAGAAACTTATAAACGTTAGGACAATCCCTAGCGATTTAAGAGGAGATAAATCAAGTTTCATAAATATTTTAACTGGTGTTGGGTATAAACACTTAGGGATAATATTATACTTTCTACTTGGAATTGAGGTCGATAAATCAAAAATTGATACAGCAATTCTCTATTTTGAAGATGGGAATAAAAATTTAGTAAAGATCGATAATGCTACTCCACTCAGAAAGCAAATTATCAAGTTATTAGAAAATGAAAATAAGGAAAAAGAATCTTTCTTAATGGTGTATTGGGAAGAAAGTGGCGGACATACATTAAATATTCTTAATGTTTCAAAGAACCATATAACAGGAGATTATGAATTCAAAACTGATTTTACCATAATTGCAGATAAATATCCTGTTCCTGCGTTAGTATTAATAACAGAACTTATTTCTAGAGGATATGTTATTTCTGAATCAATTGATTGGTCAATAAAAGGAATTAATCAAACAATCCCTGCTAATGATGAAGAAAAAATCAGGATCATGAAAAATTTTGAAAAATATGATGGAAAAAGTTTAATTATCAACCAGAAAGAATATTTAGTCCATGCACTATCTGACAATAATGATATGATCGATATCTATCAATTAAAAAGTGAAAATTCTACCTTATACTTCAGACCATCAGGTACAGGTCCTGAAGTTAGATTTTACATTTTCGGAAAAAGAGAAACTCATCTGAATGAAATCAAAACTGTACAAGAATTTGTTAAGCAAAATTATTTATGATTAACTTAACTCTACTCTATCCTTAATGAAGAACTCCTTTTTGTAAATATCTTCATATGCTTTTTTCCTCTTCTTATTATGATAATATTCAATTGTAAATCCTAATCCAATAACACTCCCAATAAAGATTAGATAAAATCCGAGAATAGCTATCTCTTTAGAAAGAAAAATGTAAAAAAATCCAACAATGAATAAAACGGGGCTAATTGTGATAATGTATAATAACTCTTCTTCAATCTTTCTATCTTTTTTTTCAAATTTGGTTTTTTTATAATAAACATCAATACATATTGAACTTAAAATTAAATATAAAAGTAAAAAACCTGCCGGTAAAAAAACAAATGTGTTGCTTAAAATTGAGAATATAATAATCAAAATGCTCAGAAACAAAATAAATAGACCTTTTGAGTAAGATCCAATATTAATTTTTTCGTTTGGAGTTTTTATCTAAGTATCTCCTTCATATTTGATGAACTAAGAACTATAATAGTGAATCCTACTAAACTATACAAAATAAGGTATTTAAGAGTGATGATCTTGAATAAGCTTATTAAATTACACGATATGGAACTTTTGAAACCTTCTCCATTTATTAAAAATTTAATTGTAATAAAAAATTTAGACTAATTAATATTTATTCATACAAATTTGAATTATACTATTAAAATTGACGAAAAAATGTTTCAAGAGAAAATTATTGATGATAAGATTCTTGAAAAGATGTCATTGGAGAATGTTTTTAAAATCTTTAATGATAACGTTTTTCCCATGTTAAATGAGGAAGAACGTAGCTATTGTCAAGAACTACAAGCGTTTTGCTTAGACTTACATCCTAGAATTGATAAATCAAAAGATGTTTATGGTTTACTTCCTGAACTTGGAAAGCATGGTTATATACAGCGAATAAATCCGTGGAAAGATTTTAAACCATATGGCACGAAAAAAGAAATTTTGTTAGGGACGCACATTTCATTACTTGATGCTCAATTAGAACTTTCTAGAGTTGCTAGTGGGATTTTGTGTGGTAATCCAACTTTCCATTATTATGAACACGGTGGAGAATCAAATATTCCTTCAAAGGTGCAAGATGATCTCTTATCAGGACAAAAAATAGGCTGTATTGGAATTACAGAGCCTGAAAGAGGATCAGATGCAGTAAACATGACAACTAAATGTACAAAAACCGATGATGGAGTTATTTATAATGGAGAAAAAGTTTATACAACTAATGGTGCTGTAGCGGATTATTTTGCATGTTATGGTGTTTATGATGAAGGAAATCCTCGGGATACTATGGTACAAGCGATTATTGCTCGTGAATTTGGTGTAAAAACCGAACGTTTAAAAATTAATTCTGTTCCAAGAGTTCAAATTGCACACACTATTTTGGATAATGTTTTTGTGCCAAAAGAATATATCCTAGCAGATGATGGTCTTGGATATAAAAGATTGTTTGAAGGCTTAGTTCCTGAAAGGCTCTCGATAATGGGAAGCGGTGTAGGAATCTGTTGGTCTGGTCTAGCTTATGCTATTATATATACCAATCTTAGAAAGCAATTTGGAAAACCAGTAATCAGATATCAAGGTGTTGGATACGGATTAGCAGATTTACTAACTAAAACTAATGCTGCTACTGCTTTAGCTTTACAAGCAGCATCAGTTTACGATGAAAGAATCCTTTTTACAGAAAAACCTTCAAAAGATGCTGAGAAATGGGTTGCTTCAATTTCTTCTCAAGGTAAATACTTCTTAGCTAAACTAACTCATGAAGTGTGTTATGAAGTCCAGCAACATATGGGTGGAATCTCGGTAACTGATAATACACCTATAGATGAATTATGTGATGTCAGTAAAATCGAAGAAGTAATTGGCGGTGCGAGGAATATTCAACTTCTTTTGATTCAATCTCAAATTCAGCGCTATACAGGATTTCTGTAAAATAAATTTTAAATTTCTAATTTTTTATTTCATAATTTTGTTATACAATAATAGTTAATTGAATTATAATTATACACTTAACAATTTTTCTACCTTATTCCTGGCATTAGATACATAATTTTCGATTTCATCCTTATCATCAGTTCTGAGTATAAATTCCAATGGAATCTCACCAATATTATTCCCACAAAATATGGTTTCTCATTTTCATCTACATATAACTGGGCTTGTAATAAAGGGTGTTTCTCTTGCACTTTTTTCAATGCACTACGCATTATTTCTTGCTGTAAATTCCCTTCTACAGTTATCGCCATAGAGGTATTATATGGCTACCCTACAAGCCAATTCAAATATTCTATTTCATTTAGTTTACGTTTATACATAAGAAAAGTTAATATTTTTTTATTAAATAGCTTTATTTTCTATTTTGCATTTTAAAATTTAAATAACTAATCCTATCAATGAAAAAATTATAGATTTCAATCCAATCACTAAAAGGAAAAAAAATACAATTGTTTGAAATTTTTTAACCGCAATTTTAGGAGTAATTTGATGACCTAGCTTAGTGCCAAGGAAAATTATAGGGAAAGCAAACAAAAATACTAAAAGTAAATCATAAGGGAACACATTTTCTGTAAAATAAAAAGGGATTCTAGAGATTGACAATATCGTTCCAATAGCCCCAAAATTTTCAATAAAACTTTCTCGATAATGTCCAGTTTTTTCCAATATGGCTACATTAATAGGTCCAGCAGCACTAATCAATCCTGTTAGAAAACCATAAGATAAACCTCCTATAAATACAATAGGATGTTTTGTATTCATTTCCTTTTTCAATTCTATATCAAATTGCTTTTTGTAATACTGAAAGAGTTTTATTGAAGAATAGGTAAAAACAAAAACACCAAAGACAAATTCAATCCATTCTCTCTGAATAATAATAATTAGAAATGTTCCAAGAATCGTAGCGGGGATACCCAATGAAAGAAAACGAAAAAAATATCCTTTGTCTAAATACTTGCGATACTGTATGAAATTTAGCAGAGCAGGGACAGTACCCCAGAGATTAGTTAAAATAACAGCATTCACTACACCAATAAATGGAGAAATTATTGGTATCAATATCAATGCATCTCCAAAACCAATTATACCATAAGTTAAACTCGACAAGAAAATAGGAATTAAAATCAGATAAATATGCATTTTATATGATTTTAAAAAAATACTTTAAGTATAAGCTTTTAGATTAAGGTTTTTTCACAGATTAGTAAATATAAATTAAAAAAAAGAAAAATTAAGGCTTATATCGGGCATATCCATTCATAATTTTTCCATTTAAAATCATGTCATTAACTTGCATCCCAGCAAGTAAACAACCAAAAACACCATGAACGAATTTAGGTTGAAATAGCCCTTCTATTGGTGTCCTCATTTTTAATCTTGTTCTACCAAAATTATTCGTATATGGAGCCATATCATACACCGAACCAGTAGGTGAACCTGAATACCGAGCATAAGTGGCTGGTGTAGAAATATCAAGTGTTTTGATATGTTTTTTCAAGTCTGGAATTAAATATTTTTCAATTTTGTCGATAAAAAAATCTGCCCATTTTACCTTTTCTTTTTTATATTCTTCTGAATCTTTTTCACGTAATTCCACCCAATTTCCTATAGATATAGGTGTAATCCTAACAGTTAAATTTGGTTTTCCCCCAGTTGTTAATGATGGGCAAATTACACCCAAGTGGAATCTATTATCGTTGAATCCAATTTCTCCCTTTTCATAGGAGTCAAATAATCTATCATATGTATCTCCGCCTGATGTGATAACATTATATCCACAATCCAATCCTAAAACCTCAAGATCAATTTCGTCATCAACCCCAATACTTAAATTCATTGAAGAGCATGACATCTTCACTTCTTCGACTTTTTTAGCATATTTTGCATTTAATTCTCTAATTACATCTAATCCTACCATATCTATCATTGCTAATTTAGGATCCACTGTGGTTACTATATAATCAGAATATATTTCTTCACCACTTTCTAATTTCACGCCTTTGACTTTACCCTCATCGATGAGGATCTTGCTTACTTTTGTATTTAATAGCACTTCCCCACCAAGACCTCTTAAGCGATCCTCAAATTTTCGTGAAAATTCGATAAATCCTTTTGTTGGTCGAAAAGCCCCATCTAGGAGTGAATTCATAGCCGATATTGGGACAATAGCAGAAACTTGTTCTGAAGGTAGAGCGCTAAATTCAGCAAATACATTAAAAATATCTATTACTTCAGGTTCAGTAATTCCAAATTTCTCAAAATATTTTTTGAATGTTTTAGAAGCATTTTTCACAATTCTTGGACATTTAACTAAAGTCTTGAAAATATCCACTACACCTGGTTCCACTTTTAAATTATAAAGCTCTAAGTACATCTCTCTTGAATAATCCAAGAAATTGCCAATTTCATTTGCATTAGAGGGATATTTTTCCTTTAATTGATTTTTAAAAGTTTCAAGACCAGAGGGTAATTCGAGTACTTTAACTTCGTCAGTTTTGGGATCAACAACAAAAATTCGCATATAATAACCTTTAAACTTCTTTAGATCAATCTCTATTCCAAAATAATCTAATAAGTCAGAAATATTTGGAATCATCTGACATGTATCGAATAAAAATCCGTCACGTTCGTATGAAGTAACATAACCTCCAGTTTTATGCTCCTTTTCAATCAAAAGAACAGGATCATTTTTAACATCATGATTTATGGCCCAAGTAAGAGCTGTACTTAAACCTGTCATTCCTCCACCGATAACAATCAATCCATATTTCTTTTTATCAGTCATAATCTTCACCTTTATTATATTAAACAGTCGTTCTAATTGTATTTAAAACTATAATTTGCATATTTCTTCAGAAAAATTAGGGGGGTAATTTTTTTAACAATTATCTTTTTCGATAGAGATATCTATCATATACACCAAATTTCACTTTTCCTGTTGCATCATCCTTGATGAATCTGATAAATTGTTTGGGTATTGGTAAAGTGCTACAAATGGTAAAAGTTAGACTTTCTAGTTCTTTAGGTATCAAGGGAAGACTCATAGATCCATCATCGATTTCAATATCAGCAAAAAGTACAGTTCCTTTAAGGTATATTTTTAATTTGTATAAATCATGAGAAGATTTATATTCACCAGAGATTTCTTCAATTATTTTCTGCATCTTTAATTCTTCAACATGACTAATCGGATCTAGATCAAGTAGTATAGATAAAGCAGCTCTAGAAATAGAAGAAATGATACCTGTACATGTATTTTGTCCAACCGAGACACCTAATTTCATTTCAGGGATAAGACTTAAATTAGCACAACTAGTACCTAACCCTCCACCATGATGAATCATATCATATCTAAAATAATCTTTATCCAAAATCCATCCTAAACAGTATTTGGGGTTTTCTCCATAACCATAAGGACTAGAAATTAAAGGTGTCCATAATTCGTCTATTGAATTTGGAGTAAGTAACTGAGTTTCTTTATAATTCCCCTTTTGAATAAGGCATTGAACATAGTGCATCATTTCTTCCATCGAAACATATAATCCCCCTGGAGCATTGAGGTAATCGTAAAGTGGAACAGAATGTTTTTTAGGTACCATTATATTATCTTTCTTCTCAGGTTGATATCCAGAAATCTTATTCGGATCTTTATCAAATTCCTCTTTAGAAAATACTGCTCGATTCATTTCAAGTGGATTGAGAAATTCATTTTGAATAAATTTAGGATATGACATTCCTGATAGATCCTGAATTATAAAACCCATACAAGTAAACATATCGTTATTATAGAAAAATTTCTCTCCTGGTTTAAAAATAATAAAATCTTCAGGTTCTCCAAGATGGGCAATGAAATCCTCCTTAGTTGTGGCTGGATAAACTTTTTTATAATCCCCAAATGTATAAAATAATGAAGCTAATCCACCATCAGCAGCAGGAACTCCACTAGAATGTGATAGTATATGCTTAATCAAAATATCAGGATGGGTGGTAAAAGGAGGGAAATCTAAATATTTTGAAACAGAATCTTCAAGAGATAACTTCCCGCTCTCTACAAGTTTCATTAATGCAAATGCTGTGATAGATTTAGTTATACTACCTATCCCAATGAGGGTTTGAGCAGTCATTGGAGCAAATTCTTCAAGGTCACGAGCTCCAAATCCTTTTGAGTAAATTACTTGGGCTTCCTGAAAAATGCTTATAGCTAATCCAGGAACCTTATATTTACGCATATAATTACGAATAATTTGCTCTAGTTGCTTGAATTGTTTTGACATTTTTATTCACTTTAAATTTTTTTTAAAAAAGTAGTATATAGTTAGTAATTATCATTTATTCTTTTTTGAGGGCTTTTCTTTTGTTTACCAAAAAGGAGTCTTTGATTTTTCTCTACAAATTTCCATCCAAATCCAGTAAGTTCTGCAAGTGGCCCTCTAATTCCTTTGGGGTTTCCTGTTTTAGTGTATACAATTTCTGTACGTTTTATCGCTTTGAATACCTGGTATGGATTTTTAAATTTATCAATTAATGCGTTAGCTTTTTTAGGGCCAATGTCTACTAATCCTTCAATAATAAAGGATCTCCTTTCCTTTTTAGACATATTTTTTGGAGCTTTTCTTGAAAATATCGGTGTAACATCTTTCATTTGTTCCCTATAAGCAATCCTTTCAATTACAATTGCAGTATCTTCTAAATTTCTTGTTGGTATCACCGATATTCCTAATTTATACGAGATATATGACAAGGCACCATATATGGATGAAATTTTCATTCCTGTATTCTCAAACACATCATCATTTAATCCTTCTAAAATCAATATTGGGTATTCGTATGTATCTTTCAATCGGATTAATTGCTCAAAAAGACGGTTATCCATTATTGAGGACACAAAATCGAATCCTTCTTTTCTCTCAATGGCGATCTCATTCGATATCACAATATCCGCAATGTCTAATTGTTTTGATTCGTAAGTAATTATATCCTTCTTTTTGTCTAATAATGATTTTAATTTCTGTTCTCTATTGTCAATTATTACATGAAGTAAGTTATTTTGAGTCATTCTCTTAGATAAAAATTAATCACAATAATATTAAATATTTTATATGAAACTTATTAAGCAATAATCAAAACACATTAAATTCTAAAGAATATAAACAACAAAACGATTATAATTAGAATTGATAATATTTCGAGAGATAACTTAATTGACTTCTTAACCAGATAACTGTATGGTACTAATTTTCCATTGAGTAGCCCCAATTTAGCAAAAATTTTTGTTATTTTTACCATTCCCATCCCTTGGATGTCAGGATCATAATTCAAATCGATACTTGATTTCTTAAGTAATTCCATTATTTCATGATATGTAATTTTGGGATTATAATCCTTGAGTAAGGCAATTATTCCAGTTCCTATCGCAGCAGAGATACTTGTTCCAGTCGCTTTGACTTTCAAATCTTTAGACAATGGTATTGAAATATCACTACCTGGTAAAGATAAATCTGGTTTTATACGTCCATCTAATGTAGGTCCCTTTCCACTAAAATTGGCAATTTTAGACGATTTTGTTAAAGCCCCAACTGTTAAAACTTTTTCAGCAGCACCAGGAGACCCAATTGTATATTTATCTGGACCAAAATTACCAGATACGCTTATAATTATCATACCTTCATTTACAAGTAAATTACAACATATTGATAAAATATCTTCTCCATCAGAAGGTTCTGAAGTAGTAAGTGGAATTAAGAGAATATCAACAATCAAATTATTTTTTTTTATTTTATCAAAGACATTTAAAATATCAGAAATATAATATTTATTATCTTTTTTTGCTAATCTAAAATCAATTAAATTAACATTAGGGGCGATACTGATATAATTACCATCAAGATCTTTAAACTGATTACAAATTATACTCGCCATAATACTACCATGTGTGATTTCATTTTCAAAAAAAGTGGAATTTATTTCATTATTGTTTGAATCAATGACAACTTGGGGTTTTGGTATTGCAGGAAATTCATAATTAATTCCATCATCTATTATTCCTACTTTAGCTCGAGTTCCTGTATATAAAATTTGATTATTATGATAATGATCTAATTCTAGAGTTTCCATCACATCTAACATAGAAAGGTGTAATCTTTGATTTTCTTCAATTTGTTTAATTAACTCTTCTTTTTCTAACTCAAGAGCTTTCTCTTTCTTTATCTCAGTATAAATAACAGGGATAAAACTATATTTACTTATCAGATTTAAATTTTGATATTTTTTGATAAATTCCTCAAGATTTGATTGGTTCTCAAATGAAATTAAGGCCTTAATTAGCTTTTCATTAGCTATATTTTCAATTTTTTTCTTAAAAAGAGGATATATATTCATAATAAATTCAAATTATTTTAATTGTATTAGTCAAATTTGTATTCTTTTATAATTTCTTCAATAGTATAATTTTTATGTACTATTTTACTTATGGCACTAACAAGACTGGTAGGATCTTTTGCCTGGAAGATATTTCTTCCAAAAGCAACACCTGCACCACCAGCTTGTATTGAATCATAAACCATATGAATTAAATCTGAAATAGTATCCATTTTAGGACCTCCAGCAATAATAATCGGAATATGTTTTACTCCATTCACGATCTCTTTAAAAGAATCAATATCTCCCGTGTAATTTGTTTTAACTATATCAGCACCTAATTCTACACCGGCTCTTACGGCAATATTAACTACATCTGCATCATTTTCATCTTGTATCTTCCTTCCTCTAGGATACATCATGGCAATCAATGGAATTCCCCATTCCCTAGAAGCTTCTACTACTTTACTGGCATCTTGAAGCATCTCTGGTTCTTCATCAGCTCCTATATTAATGTGAATTGAAACACCATCAGCACCCATCTTGATAGCTCTCTCAACACTACAGACTAGAACTTTACGATTTGGATCAGGGGATAGATCAGTCGCTCCAGATAGATGAATAATAAGTCCAATATCCTTACCATATTTTCGATGGCCCGCCCCAACCATACCTGAATGCATTAAAACAGCATTTGCACCTCCTAAAGCAACTTTATCAACCATCTCAGCCACATTCTCTAATCCTTTAATGGTTCCCATAGTTAATCCATGATCCATTGGAATAATAATCGTCCTTTTACTTTTTCTGTCAATAATCCTCTCAATCCTTATACTTTTACCAATATTCAAGATATGACCTAAAATCATTAAGATTAAATTTATCAATATTAATGTGAGTAAAAATTTAAAATTATAGTTAAATTGGATGAAAAGATCTTACCATGGTCTTTTAATATAAGAATTTCTTGCTAACTCTAACTTATAAGGATGATTTTCATTAAAATGAGTCCCTCTGCTCTCTTTTCGGGATAAAGCACAACGAATTAAAAGTTCTGCTACCATTGATAAATTTCTTAATTCAACTAGATTTTTCTCAACTTTATAATTCCAATAATAATAGTCGATTTCTTCGGCAAATATGTTCATTCTTTTAAGTGCTCTTTTTAATCGTGTATCTGATCTGACAATACCAACAAAATTTTGCATTATCATTCTAATTTCATCCCAATTTTGGGTTATTACTACTGCCTCAGATGAAGGGACAGCATTTCCAGATTCCCATTCTGGAAAATCTTTAACTTTTAAGTTATTTCTATTCATTGATAACTGTTCAGCACATTCATGTGCTCCTACTAATCCTTCTAATAATGAATTACTAGCAAGCCTATTTGCTCCATGTAAACCTGTACAAGCAGCTTCACCAATAACAAGAAGTTTTTTGATCTCTGTCATACCATTGACTTGAGCCATTACTCCTCCACAACAATAATGAGCTGAAGGAACAACTGGAATTGGTTCTTTGGTGATGTCAATGTTAAATTCTAAACATTTTTCATAAATTCCAGGAAAATGGTTTTTAATAAAATCTGCATTTTTGTATGAGGCGATATCTAAATATACATAATCATCTCCAGACTTCTTTAATTCGGCATCAATTGCTCTTGAAACGATATCACGAGGAGCTAAATCTTTTTGTGGATGATATTTTTCCATGAATTCATTTCCTCTTATATCTTTGAGGATAGCTCCTTCGCCCCGCATTGCTTCTGTGATTAAGAATGCTTTTGCATAGGGATGGTATAAGCATGTTGGGTGAAATTGATAAAATTCCATATTTGAAATCATAGCTCCTGCTCTATATGCCATTGCTATTCCATCACCCGAAGCTACATCTGGATTAGTTGTATATAAATAGACTTTTCCTGCACCTCCTGTAGCCATTATGGTTGCTTTTGCTGCTATATTATGAATCTCCTCAGTCTCTTGTTCTAATACATAAGCTCCGTGACATATTAAACTTTTCACATAAAGATTAACCGCACACCACTTTTCCTTAATTTCAAGGTTATTTAGCTTCTTTACACACTCAATTAAGGTTTTTTCAACATTTTGACCAGTTTGGTCATTCACATGAAATATTCTGCGCTCTGAATGACCTCCTTCTTTTCCAAGATTATATTCTTCATTTTCATCTCTCGTAAATTCTACACCATAATCTATTAAATCTTTAATTCTTTCAGGAGCTTGACTTAGGATAGTTTTAACGACATTTTTATTACACAGTCCATCACCTGCAATTATTGTATCTTGAATATGTTTCTTTAGGGTATCCCCTTTATTCCAAACACATGCAATTCCCCCTTGTGCATGATATGTGTTACTTTCATGCAGACTTTCCTTTGTGATTAATAAGATTTTTTCATCAGGAACTAATTTGGAGAGATATAACGCCAAAGAAAGTCCAGATATTCCACTTCCAATAATTAAGAAATCTGTTTTAAACTTCAATGAAATTTGAATAGAAATTGCTTAAAAAATTCTAAAATTTATATTAAAATACAATTAATATAATTAAAATTTTATTACAACAAATTAATAGATATATTGGTTTATTTTCCAATTTTCTTATTTATTTCATCAATTTTACTTTTTACTACATTAATATATTCATTTTGTTTTAACTGAGTAAAAATTGATAAACTATTATCATAACTTTCTAGAGCTTTACGATATTCTCCTTGTAAGTTATAAATTCTACCAATATTGTAGAAATCACTAGCAATCCCAACCAAATCTCCTATATTCTGGTCTACACTAAGAGCTTCTTCATATCTTCTTAATGCTTCGAAATAATTGTGTCGACTTTCATAAATTTTTCCTAAATTGCTCAAACTGGCTGCTTTATTAGATGATTCTCCTGTTCGTTCAAATAATAATGCTGCTTCTTCATATTTTTCAAGAGCATCTAAATTTTTCTCTTGAATCATATCAATCGCTCCAATTTTTGTTAATAAAAGCCCTTTTTTTGATAAATCTCCTATATCCTCTGCGATAGATAATGCCTGTTTATAATTTTCTTTTGCAAGAATGTAATTACCACGATTGGTATGAATCATTCCGATATTGTTAAGATATATAATCATCATCAGAGGATCTCCGACTTTTTCTTCAATTTTTAAAGCTTCTTGATACTGCTCTAATGCTTTATCAAGCTTTCCTTGAACTAAATAAACAGATCCGATATTGTTTATACATCCCGCTTTTTTAGAGGGATCCCCTAATTGATCGGCAAATTTAACTGACAAATAATAATTCTCTAATGCTTTTTCATACTCTTGATTATCATCATATACTCTTCCGATGTTATTTAATAGAATAATTTTTCCATATATGTCTCCCAAAAGATCTGAAATCCGTAAGGCTTCATTATAATATTCGAGTGCTTGGTTGTTATTATCTTGAGTTTTGTAAATCATCCCTATATTATTTAAAATAGTTGCTTTTCGATTTAAATCACCAATTTTTTCAGTTATTTTTATGGCTTCAAGGTATTTTTTCTGTGCTAAATCAAATTGATTACGGATTTCATATATTCGTCCAATATTATTAATACATGTTATCTTACTCATTGAATCATCTAATCTCTCAACAATTTTCAGTGCTTGATTATAACTGTCTAAAGCTTCATCATACTTGCCTAAAGTTAAGTATATTGAACCAATATTATTTAAATCTGTAGATATTCCTGCTAAATCATTCATCAGGTTATCAATTTCATAAGCCTTTTCATAATATTCTAATGATTTGCTATAATTGCCTGTAATTTGATTAATTAATCCTAAGAAGTTCATGAAATAAGATTTCATAGCTTGATCATTAGTTTCTTCAGCTAGAAGAAATCCTTTATTTGAACATCGTTCTGTTCCTTCAAGATCTTTCAAGTAGTAAAAGATTTGGCAGGCAAATTTGTATTTTTGAATTAAAGGTAAATCATTATACAAATTCATTAACCAGTTCTTAAAATTTGGAATTTCCTTTCCTGATTCAATAGTTTTAAATTCAGTAAGTGGAAGATAAGGTAAAAATATTTTCCACAATTTAGTTTTAATAAAACTGATGGTATTCGTTTTAATTAATATAACTTCAAAATCATTCTTATCGTTAATCTCTAATAATAGTTGTTCAAGTTTAGAAGAATTCTGCTTAAAGGCTAATTCTTTATTTTTATTAAAATTTGCAACTTCTATTTTTGACCCTTGGGAATGCTCAATCCATATAAGACGATTTAGAAAAGGTAATTCTTTTAATGTTGGACCAATATCAAAATCGTCACTACCAGAATAACCCATAACGACAAGAGTACGCTCTCTCATTAAATTAAAAATTGCAGGTTTCTTATAAGGCTCAATTGCAAATGTTTCTCCTTCAGCACGATCTTTACCTAATGCACTCATTGTTGTTACAAGAGATTCGCTAGTTTTGGATCCAGTGATAATATTACGTTTAGAACCATGAATTTTATAAATTGGATATTTATTTGATGAAACTAAGCTTTTAGGATCCTGATATATAATAAAATCTTCCTTAGTTATTACAGGAATTATATCTTGATGCCAATTTTCATCTAGAATTTTCACTAACCCTTGTTCAATAAGATAATCAAAATTTGTAGTAACCACATAATTCCCACGAGTAATAACGTTGCTTAGAAATAAGTGAATGAAATTTGGTTCTTTTACTATATCCAAATAATCTAAGAATCTTAATTCTTCATCAAAAACATCCTTTATTTTTTCAACTACTAGTTCAAATCGTAACATGTCCATCATAGAGATTTTGTCATATTCATCTTCAGGAGCACATAATTCTAATAGGCCTCTTACAATCTGCATTGCAGAAGGCATATTAGAGGGAGGATCCATAGAAATTCCCGCACCAACTAAGAAAGTATAATTACTCTTTGGACTAAACAATGATTCTATATCTTCAATATATTCCTTAAATTCGATATCTTCAACCATGTGAAATTTCCTCAATATAACAGATTGTTTAGTTTTCTTTTTGTTCTATATATTTGTTCCTTTTTGAATTTAATCAAAATTCTTTTTTGCTTAAAAAAATTATAATAGATCACTTTATAATGTGAATTAATAATGTCAAAAATAAAAAGAGTCCTTTTTTTATGTGCTGGAAATACGTGTAGAAGCCCTTTCGCTGAAGCTTTTGCTAATTGGCTCAAAAGTGAAAAATTCAAAGAAGAATTGAAAAATATTGAATTTGATTCTGCAGGAATATATCATTATTATAAAACTGCTCAACCTGGAACTGTAAATTATCTGAAATCCAAAGGTATTGACATTGGTAATTTTAAAACAAAAAGAATTAATAAAGAATTATTGGAAAATAGTGATTTAATTATCGGATTTGAACAAAAACATCATATTAATAAAGTAAGAAGAAAATATAAAGATGTCAACAATTTAAATGATAAACTTTTTTTATTATTAGACTTTGCAGGAGAAAAAGAAGACTTAGAAATTCCCGATCCTTTCGATTTACCACAAGAAAAATATAATAACGTTCTTGAAAGAATAGAGAGCGCCGTAGTGAAAGCAATTCAAAAAATAATCAAAATTAATAAAGAATAATGAGATTTTTAATTTTCCATTATGAAGAAGATAAAATATATTTTAGTTGTATGTACTGGTAATACGGCAAGAAGCCCTGTTGGAGCATATCTTGGTAATTTTTATGCTAAAAATTATAAGAATGACCTTATTTTTGATAGTGCTGGGTTTATTAATGCTTTTTCTTACATACAACCAGAATCTCAGAAGTATTTAGATTCTAAAGGGATAGATTATTCAGATTTTAAGCCAAAATTAATAAATGTACAATTATTAACTAAACAGGATTTGATTCTTACTATGGAGAGTTCTCATGCATATGAGATAGTCCGAAATTTTGATTCAATTAAAGATATTGACAAAAAAACTTATACATTAAAACAATTTAATGGTGAGACTATCAATATTGATATAATTGATCCTTATTATACAACAATAGAAAATTATAGGATAGTACTTGAAGTTATTGATGAAAATATAGAGAATGCAGTAAAAAAAATAATTAAACTAAATACTACATAAAAATCTCTTTTAATCCTCTTCAGAAGGTTAAGTTTTATATAGATTGAGAGTGAAATTATAAAATAAGAATCAGTAAGATTTTATTATTTAATTTAGAAATTAGGAGTATTGGAAATTGGAGGAATACTTAAAGGAGATAAATCAGAGAATAGAAAATCCCATTGAAAACATAAATTCAATAAAAGGATTTGAAATAATTTCTGAATCGTTGGTATACAAGGTTTATGATGTTTTTGGTCGTAATAGTCTACTATCAATATTGTATCAGACGGGGGTTTTTCCTGGGACTATCATAGCAGAGAGGTTAAAAAAAGAATATAATAAGGAAGAATTTGAAATTATGGAAGCTTTAGTAATTTTAATGGAAGAGTTAAAAGATTATTATTCAATACAAATTCGAGATATTGAACAATATGAAGACAGATACAGGATATTAATCGAAAATCACTGTTTTTTGCGAAAACCAATAAGCCACAGAGAGAAATTAGATTATGGAAAATCTTTCTGCCGAATTAACAAAGGATACTTTGAAACTGCGTTTCAAAAATTAATTGGAAATAAAGTTAAAAGAATTGAGATAAATTTTCTTGAAAATGATTCTGAGAAAGATGTTTGCGTAGAAGAACTTAATTTTTATTTCTAATTTGAACCAGTCAAGCTATTTTTTTTGAAATTCCTTCCCTATTTTATATGCTTTTCCTAGTATTTCTCCTACTTTTCTATAATAATTATCATAAAACCAAGTGAATGGGCTAACTTTTTCAATATTAGGTATAGAACCCTTTAAACAATCTTCTGCAACATAACTCTCTACAATTTCTCCAATAAATAAATAGTGTGTTTCTTTAAAATCAATTATTTTTACCAATTTACAAGCATGTGTAATTGGAGCTTTTTTTATCATTGGTAGAGTTTTGATTTCCTCTCCATAAAATACTTCAAATATATTACCTTTATTAATCTTTTTACCCGAGATAATTCCACAGTAATCAGTTTCTACTATTAATTTATGAGAAGGAATATTAACACTAAATGCCTTATTTTCTATTATCCCTTTATTTGTGTAATGTGTTTTCCCGCTACTAATGATAAATCTCGGCGGGTTATAACCAGATGTACAAATATCTGCGACAGTAAAGAAATTTGGCTTATTATCTACTAATGCGCCGATTAATGCTACTGGTTTCGGAATCAAATAAGGAGAACTTTTAATTCTTATCATTATAGATCTTGATGTTTTAATAATATTAAAATGTAAATTATGTATCTTATTTTAATTTAGCTAAGTAAACTTATCATTTTATACTATTCATATGTAAACTCCAGAATTCTAACGAGGATAGTAGTTCATCTTTTCCTAGGAATCCAATGAATCTCTCACTTTCACTGTCTTTTACTACTAATAATAATGGTTCTTCGTGTATCTTATTTAGTTTATTTAAGGCTTCTTTCCCAGATTGGTTTTCATCTATTGAAGAGAAATCAGATATAGGCTTCATTAGATCTCCTATAAGAATTTCTGATCTTTGAAATGGAGGAATTTTTTTAATATCCTGTATATTTATTATTCCTATTACTTCATAACCTTGGTTAACAGGGAAGAATGATTTTTTATAAGGAATGAAGTAATTTCGTAGAGCATTATCAACTGTGGTATTATAAGGAATAGCAAAGTTTGGTACACTTAACATCTCTTTAACACTAATATTAGACAAAATTACATCATTTCTAGTTTGATAATACGATTTTCTTGCTGATGATGTAATGAAATTTCCTATTAATATCAACCAGAATCCACTTAAAATACCCGAAATTAAAATCTGAATAAATCCATAAGCCATCATGCCGTAACCGACAATTGTTCCTACTTTAGAGGCTGCTTTAGTAGCTGATAATAAATTTTGTCTTCGTTTCCATAAGTAGGCTCTTAATATTCTACCTCCATCAATTGGAAAGGCAGGAATAAGATTAAATAAACCTAAACCGATATTAGATATCCCTGCATAAAACATGGTTACTAAAAAAGCAGGATGCAATAGTACAGGTAAGTAAGAAATTAACAGAAATCCCATTCCAATAATTAAGCTAGATAAAGGTCCCATTATTGAAATAATCATTTCAGATTTAGGAGTTCTTGGTTCTTCTTCTATTTTAGAAACTCCACCAAAAAGATATAACTCAATTTCACTGACTTTTAATCCGTATTTTTTAGCGATTATTGAATGGCTTAATTCATGGATTAATATTGAAACAAGTAAAATTATTCCACTAGCTAATCCAACAATTATTAATTCTAACAAGGAAGCATAAGGTATTATTGATAAGTAAAAAGTAGCTGAATAAAAGCCTACTAGTCCGATTATTAATATTGTAGAAATATGGAGTTTTATATCAATTCCATAAATTTTTGCTATTTTTATTTTCCAAACCTCTTTATATTATTTCTTGATATTTTCAAATATAATATTGATAATAACTGAAAACTAAGATTTCTAAGATTACTATAATATTTCATCTATTAATTCTCATTTATTAATAATTTAAATAAAATAAATCAATTAAGCTATAATCTAAAATTTAAAATTACATTATTTTGATGGATAAAAAGATAACTTTTTAAATATTGGGGCTAAAATCATTAGATTTCTTAAAAATTAGTCAATTAATTCAACCTTTAAATCATTGAATTTTGAAAAAGAAATTTATTAGATGTTGAATTTAACAATACAAAAATTTTATTATTAAAAATAATCACAAGAGGATGAAATAAAAAAATGACTAATGTCAAAAATATTATAGCATTAGGTGTAGGTCTTATGGGCCAAGGCATTGCTCAAGTTGCTCTGATGGCTGGTTATAATGTTACTTTAGTCGATATCAAAGATGAATTGGTCGATAAAGCCTATAATGGAATAGAAACCGGACTTAAAAAGTCTGAAGAAAAAGGAGCACTTGGAGAAGGTGTGAAGACTGCTGATTTACTGGCAAAGTGTAAAAAATCAACCGATTTAGCTTCTGCTGTAAAAAACGCTGATTTGGTTATTGAGGCTGTTATTGAAAGGATGGATATCAAAAAACAAGTATCCAAAACAGTTATGGATAATGGACCCTCCCATGTAATTTTTGCATCAAATACTTCCACAATGAGTATTACTGAAATTGGAAAAGATTGTGGGGCACCTGAAAGAGTTTGTGGAATGCATTTTTTCAATCCAGTTCCATTAATGAGGTGTATCGAAGTTATCAAGGGAGGAGATACTTCCGATGAGACATTTGAAACAGTTATGAAAGTAGCCGAAACTTTACCTTGTCTTAGAGGCAATAGATATATAGCTCCTGTTTTAAAAGATCGTCCCGGATTTATTGTAAACAGATTAAATGCTCCAGTTCAAATATATATGGGTTGGGTATTCGATACTGCTAATGAAAAAGGAATTAATTGGGAGCAAATAGATGCGGATGCTGGTGGTAAAATGCCGATGGGGCCCTGTGAGTTATCGGATTATGTTGGATTGGATACAATGTTACATGTTATGAATTATTATAAAGAAACTTTATCCACTAATTTTGAACCTCCAAATGTAGTTAAAAGTATGGTCGAAAACGGTAATTTAGGTGCTAAAACTGGAAAAGGATTTTATGATTGGAGTAAGGGAAGAGGAGCCATACAAGCAAAAGTAAAAGGAGCAGAACCAGCTGGATTATTTAATTTAGAGTCTTCAATGGCAATTTTACTAAATGAGGGTTGTCGAATATTAGAAGAAGGAATAGCCTCTGGTTTTAAAATCATAGATGATGCCAATATGGCTGGCATGAATAGCCCTGGACCTTTTGCTGCTGGAAAGAAAAATTATGAAAAATGGAGTGCATTATTAGAAGAACTAGCAGAAAAAACAGGAAAAGACTACTTGAGACCCTGTGAGCTGATGAAGTCTGGAGAATTTATTAAAATGCGAAAATAAATAAAAAATAATCAATTTTTTTTAATTTAATTTAAAATTAGAGTATTATTTAAAGAGTGTATTAAAATGACAGAAGAATCAAAATTTGAACATCTAAAAATTGAATGGCCAACTGCTAAAGATGAAGAAGGTAATGTTATACGGGAAGGTACAATTGATGGAAATTATGCTGTAATTTCGATAAATCGTCCAGATAGATTAAATGCTTTAACTGATGATGTTGTCGCGGAAATTTCTCGCGCGTTAAGGTTAATGGAATGGGATGGTTCCATAAGAGCGGTTGTATTAAGAGGTACAAAGGAAGTTACTAAAAAACCTGCTTTCTCTGTTGGTGCAGATTTAACAGCATTATTTAACCCTAGATTAAAGCCAAATATTCCAATGCACATGAGTCAAGCGATGAGAATAAGACATAGAGATTATGACGAAATGGAACAATTTACTAAACCATTAGTCGCTGCTGTTGATGGTTTTGCGCTAGGTGGAGGATTTGAGTTAACCCTATGTTGTGATATTGTTATTGCTTCTGATAGATCCCAATTTGGGATTCCAGAAATAAATAGAGGGATATTTTCAGCTAATGGCGGAGTAACCAGACTAGCAGCTAAAATAGGACAGAATAGAGCTTTAAGGATGGCAATGTTTGGAGAGCATTTTGATGCCAAAACAATGTTAGAGTGGGGTTATGTATCTTGGATTGCTCCTGCTGGTGAAGAATTTGAAAAATTAGTTCATGAAAAAACAAAATGGTTAGGTGATGCTCCTACAACAGCTTTATTTGTAATTAAAAAATGCGTTAAATTTGGGACACGATATCCTCAATTAGGAATTATGATGGAACAAATGGGCTTTGGAATAACGTTTGCGGGAAGCCAAGATGCTAAAGAAGGAATATTAGCGTTCAATCGTAGAATTAAATGTCCTGTATGTGCAGGCAAAGGTAAAATGGAAGATGGAAGCACATGTAAAAATTGTGGTGGCAGAAGAAAAGTAAAAGATACACCACACTTTAAAGGTATTTAAAACTATATTTCTTTTTTTTCTTTTTTTATTGTTATTTATCATTATATTTTAATACCTTCATAAATCAACTTATTATATTAAACTACAATATTTACATATTTCAAATAATGGCAAAGAACGCAGAAATTGTTGAAGAAATAAATGATGGTAATGTTTATCTTAGAAAAATATCCAAAAAAGATGTAATTTTTTTATTTAATAGCTTAAATAATGAAAATTTAACAAAATTTCTTTCTCTTGGACCATTAAAATCATTAGAACATTCTAAGAGACTGATTAAAGGTTATTTAAAATATTGGGAAAGTTATATTCAATTCAATTATATCATTGAATTAAAAAGTAATAGAATGGAAAAAATTGGCTCAATAAGTATATGGAATATTAATTGGAAGCATCTTAGGGGGCAAATTGGAATATGGTTAGCGCCTTTATATTGGAAGAAAGGATTTGGTAAAAAAGCATTAATTATGATTAAAGATATTGCATTTCATTATCTAAAGTTAAATCGACTCGAAGCTTATGTTGCCACAGAAAATCGCAGATCGATACATCTATTTGAAAGCTGTAATTTTCATAAAGAAGGGTTACTCAAACAATATTTGAAATTTAATGGGATGCAGTATGATGCTTTTATAATGGCATCTCTGAAGGAAAAAGAATGAATATTAATAAAAACTGTAAAAAAAGAGTAGGTTATTATGATTCAGGTTTTTCAGGTTGTTTCTCAACTAACTTATCAAGTTCCTCTTTCTTTTCCAATGATTTGGAAATTAATTCTTCAGATTCTACGACTTTCTCGGGTTCTTTTTCAACAACACCTTTTTCAATTTTCTCAGGTACTTTAGTTTCTGCAGGAGTAATTTTAAGTAATTTAGAGGATTCAGATATTTCTCTTTCATATGCCTTTTTAAATCCGATTTCCTTAGGCATTATTACTACTTTTGGAGGGTCACTACGGTTTAAGGTTCTCCTATATTTCATAACTTTTCTAACAGGCCGGGGATATTTCAAAACTCTCTGATATGCAATTAAATAGCCACTAATTCCAGCAACAACTATACTTGCAAACACAAGTAAAGCCGCAAATACCCACGGTTGTTGAAAGAATTCTGGAAAATAACGTATATAGGCAATTTTAAAATAAACATTATCAATTGAAACAGTTATATTCTCATTAAGCCCAAATTCGTCCGCTAAATATACTTGTATTGAAAGTGTGATATTTGTATTTTTTATAATAAGAGATCTAACGTCAAATCCTCCCTCTTTTGCTAATTGAAATGTATTATTTGCCGTACTTAACTTAACCGTCTCTGATAACGAATTATTATTGATTACTATTCGAATATCTGCATTTGGGGATGAAGTACTCGGCCATAGTTTATCAATCTTGTATTCAAAAGTGACATTTGCATTTGTAACTTGCACATTCGTCCCAGTAATTTGATTTCCAACTTGTTCAAAAGAAAGAGTTGTAAATTGATCTATTTTCTTTTCATATGAAAAATTTAACTCAAAATTTCTAATTATTAATGAATTCCACCTATCAATATCTACACCAAGTTCATTATCTTCACAATAAATGTCAATACCTAAGGTAATTGTAAAATTATAACCATCAGTTTGTAAAATAGAATTTAAAACACTTATTAAGACATTCTCGGGTATAACATCCATAGGAGTATCAGGATAACTACCTAAAGCAGGACTATCTCTACCTAATTGTCCTGTATGATTGTATGCAACTCTAACTGGTTGAAAAGTTTGCTCTACATCTGAAAGAAGAACATAAAATTCAGCATAATCACCTGTAGAATAATCATCAATAGGAGGCATTGGATCTCCCAATCTATCTATACCTCCACCATCATGGGGAGAAACTGTAACTGTTGCGTTAAATTCAGTCTCAAGTGAAGCAGAAGTTATAATATAGTCCCTCATATCAACAGGCATCTCTATAATTCTTTTCCATTGAACACTTGGGCGATTTCGAGTTTGGTTTATATCCTCATCCCATAAATGATAGACATGGCATCCAGAAGAATTAATTTCATAGCGATCTGGTAAAATTGGTAAATCAGGATTTTTTGTTGCTGTCCAATCAGAATCATTAAGCGCTTCATCAAGAATAAATTGCCTTGAATCTCCAATTATTTTATAATTCGCTTGACCACTACTTATATTTCCAAAAACATCACGAGAATCTCCCTGTGACTTCGCTTCCCAAGGAAACCCTATTCCATCAAATGTTGGGTTAGTAAATTCAATTTCATGTCGAGTTATACTTGAAGTTTTGAGATTTGCTTTATCTTCATAAAAATTGGAATTAGTATTTGAATATGTAAAACTTATTATAGATAATACTGGAATTAGAATAAGGATTATTAAAAGGATTAGGTTATTTGCTTTTATTTTTTGAATCATAATTTTATGTTTCCTCCATTATCTATTGTTTTCCACCTGTTATTTTATTTGTTTCAGACGGTAATTTTTGAACTTGAGTTGATTTAGTATCCAATTTTTGTTCTGTTGGTTTTCCTTTTAAAAATGAGGATGTTTTATGAGTTGCTTGTTTATACACTTTTTTAAAAGCACCCTCGCGGCCTAGAAGACTTACAGAAGGCTCTTTTTTACGTGATAAAGTTCTTCTAAATTTTCTTACCTTTCTTACTGGTTTTGGATATTTTAAAACTCTTTGATATGCAATTAAATATCCTCCTATACTTAATGCGGCAATACTTGAGACTATTAACAAAATCCTAAAAATAAGAGGTTCTGAAATTCCTTCATCGATATAATGATTCCAATAGATTCTAAAATTAACATTATCAATTGAAATTTTGATATCTTCTCCTAATCCAAACTCATCAGCTAAATATACTTGAATTGATAGAGAAATATCAATATCTTTTAATACCAATGAAGTAACATCAATATTATTTGGAAAAGCATATTCAAAATTATCCTCTGGTAAATTACTTAATCTTATGGTTTCTCTGTACTGCTTATCATTAATTAAAATACGAATATCAGAATTAGGAGAAAGACTTGAAGGCCATGAACTATTACCTTTTAACTCAAAATTTAAACGAGCTCCTGTTATTTCGATATCTTCTCCTGTGAGTTGGTTACCTGTTTGTTCCCATGAGATACTAGTAAATTGATCTACTTTCTTCATATATGTGAAAGTTAAATTAAAAGATCTCATAATTAGCATATCCCAGTTATCAATATCCACGTTATATTCATTGTCTTCACAATAGATATCTATCCCTAAAGTAATGGTAAAATTAAAATTGTCATATTCTAAAATCGAATTTAGATAAGATAAGAGAATATTTTCTGGTATAACATCTAAAAGAGTATCAGTGTGATTTGAAATTATTGGATCATCTTGTCCTAAATTAGTTGTTTTATTTATTGCTATTAAGAATGAATTCTGATTATCTGTATCTGAAATAAGAACATAAAAAGTAGCAAAATCACCTATTCCAAATTGTGTATCCGCTGGTGGATTTTGACCTTCTGTATAATCTCCTTTTACTTCAATACCACCATTATCATGGTCTAACGCTGTGACTGATGCATTATACACAACATTCAGTTCTGCAGAACTAATAATGTAATCAGACATATTTACTGGCATAGTAATAGTTCTTTTCCAATGAATACTTGGAGTATTTCTTGTTTGATCAACACTTTCATGCCATTGATGAGTAATATATAGTCCTGCTGAACTACTACCATTTGTATCAGGAGAGATCGGAAATTCTGGATTGTTATAGTCCTGCCAATCTATATTATTAAGTGGATCATCAATTCTCATTATACCAGAGTCCCCATGGATAATATAATTACCATTACCATCACTTATAAAGGCATCAACATCAGTCTCATCTCCTTCCTTAACTGAAACCCAATCTGTATCATCAGTAAAGAACCTATTAGTTATCCACTGAGCGTTTAATTGTTCTACTCGTGAAATTTCAACATCTTGATAATTAAGAACTTGATCTTTATAGTTATTACTACTAAAGTTAGAGACTATAACGCTTAAAAATAAGACACTTAATACAATTGTAATGAAATAATACTTTTTTTTTAATATTTTTTTAGATATTTTAATTGAAACATATCACCCATAATTTGGATATTTAATGTTGATGATTTACAAAATTGAATAAAGATTATCCGGTATAAATTATACTTAAGAAATAATTAAATAACTTTTATTAAAAAACTTATTTATTATTATTTCCTTCTATTCGAGCTTTATATTTAAATTGATCTTTTAGACATATTTTTAAATTATACTCGAATATTCACCCGTAAATTAAATAAATTAATAAAAATATATTACTTAAGATTTTATTATATTAATTTGAATTTTAATCAATAAATTCAGAGGCATTAAAAAGTGATCCAAGGAATATTAACATTTCAGTTTAAAATCAATCAAAAGGAGACAGGTGAGATTGAACCTGAGTTTGAACCTATTCAATTAATCTTCCGAGAAGATAAATTTGATGAAGAAAATTTTTCAGAATTATTAGTGGAAAATGACATTTTCGCAATTTTCTATCAACATACAACAGGTCTCTTTGGAGTAAAATATAGTTACAGTAATTTTTATGAAGGAAGATTGAAGGATACACCTTATCAAATTTTATCTTATTTCAAACAAGTTGCTGATGGAACTCAATATTTAGCTATATCCATCTTTGAACTTGATGATGAAATGGCAATTTTTGAAGATTTAATAAAAGGAATGGGAAATAGATTAGATGTTATTTTTGATAAACTAACAAGAGCAAGAAACTCAAAACAACTTTCTCTTATCGAAAATATAAATATTAGACTTAAAAATGAAATTAAATTTACAATTTTTCAAGTTGAACGTCTTTCAAATCTGGATAAGCTTCAGAAAGTAGCTTTAATTTACAACAGCAATGAAAGATTAAAAATATTAGAATTATTGAGAGAGTCCCCAATTTCAAAAAAGAAAATGAAAAATATACTAGAAAAAATGACATCAACCGCAAATGTGGATATATTACTTCAACCATTTTTAGAGCTTAATATAATCCGGAGAGATTGGATAAAAGGTGAGAAAGATAAAAAGACAGGTGAAGTAACTCATCAAGGTGAGTATTTGTTTCTTGTAAAGGATATGATACTTTCTCGAATACCTAATGAAAATTTACTAAATCACTTTAAAGAGACAAAAAATGAACTATTACCAATATATAAACAAAAAGTAATTGATTTCTTTGCTAATTATGACCCATATACACAAACAACTGAAGAAACCAAAAAACTAGCTTCCATCCTCTTGAACCCTGATGTGTATGATTTTTTTGTGTTGATGAGACATAACCATTATCCATTAGATAAAATTCCAAAAATCTTTTCAGAATTTGCTGTCACAGAAATTTTATTGGATGATTTAAAGAAATTGAATATCATAACGGAAGTTACAGATAAAAATGATAGAAAATGGATCTGTTTATTGACAGACATTAAACCATTGATAATTTTCCCAGAATATCTACTTCCTAAAATTAGAGCTGCATATACAAATCAGGATACTGATGGGGCAATTACTTATGAAATTGCGAGGAAAGCACTTAGCTTATTAGAAATAACATATCCAGAAAAGGTAGTCTTTTAAGTTTTAAAAATATAAAGAGATGATTAAAAAATGTATCTATTTAAAGATAAGGATATAGTTGAAGTTCATGTAACCTGTAAAATTTGCTTAAAAGAAATTAAATTTCCGATTTCTGTTGATGAATATAAAGAAATTACAAAATTCCCTATTAAAAAGGAAGATGTCCATGGAGATCCTCCTCATAGATTAACTGTTTTTATTAACCAATATTTAGAAGTTGAGAATTTTGAAATTAAGGATGTTATCGAAAAAGCTGAAGATATCACTTATTCAAAGGAGTTGACAAAACAAGTATTAAGCGAAATAGATTTAACTGAAGAGGAAATTGATCTATATTTTAGAACAACAGGTAGAGAAGCTGTATCCATTGGAGAAATGTCAATCTTAATAAATAAACCAAAAGAAAAGTGTAAAGAGATTGCTGATAAATTCGTTGAAAAAGGCTTATTTAAAGAAATAGTAGGTGCTACACCACACTATCAAGCTTTACCACCTTATGCTGCTTTAATTGCTCAATTACAAAACTTTTATACTTATATATCAGATATAAAGTCTAAGATTCCCAAGCATTTAGATGAATCGTTTACCCAACTTGAAACAAAAGCCCAAGACATGGAGGAACTAAAAGATTCTGGTGAAGCAATGAGTGATTTAAAAGAAAAAATGCTATCTCAAATTCATGCTCAGAAAAAAGAATTTGATGATACAATTTCAGCAATTGATCAAATTAAAACAATAACTGATGATATCTCTCAACTTGGAGATCTAACAAAAAATATCTCTGATGATCAACTAGGTTCATTATCAAAACAATTTGAAAATCTGAATGTAAAAACATCTCAGATAATTAAAAACCAAGTAGATGATTTAAGAAATCAGTTCGGAGATATTAAGAATACAATTACTGATAATTTACAGAAATTACGATTAGGAGTAATCCAGCAAGCGGTAGGTGATGTTATTGATAAAGTTATTGCTACTCGGTTAAAAGATATTTCGGATAATTTGAATGTGCAATTAAGTGTGAGTCAGACTGTCTTCACAGATGAATTGAAAAAAGCAACTCAGGGGTTAAATACTGAACTAGTTTCAAAATTAAAAGATTCTCTTCAAGATGCAGTTAAAAATATTGAGTCAATAACTTCCAAAACAGGAGCAGATAAAGAAAAGATATTTGGAGCACTATCTGAGAATTTTGATAAAGCAGTAAAATTAGCAGAAAAAAGAATAGATGGTCTTTCTGGTGGTATATTTGAGTCATTTGGCAATATAAAAGATATTTTTGGTAAGGGCATTGTTGATACCTTAGATAATACACTAAGTGATATTCTAAAAAGATTAGAAGTGAGTGAAATAACTACAAGAGAATTTTGGGAGCAAGCTAAAAGTACACGCGGCTTTACGATGAAAGATATCTGGTTCATTAGATCTCCAGAAAGTGCTAAAGCTCATATAAATGAACAAATTTCAAAAGCAAAAATGAGAGTTTTAATTGTAGCTCCTAATCTTTCTGATATTGATATTGATGTGATCAAATCCCGTCCCTCACGTATAAACTTCAGAATTGCTACTTACATCGATCCCACAAATCCAGAGCACGATATAATTATGAGAGAAATGGATAAAATGGATAATGTGGATTATAGAAATAGAGCTCTTCAAAATCTCTGGGGTATAAACAAAGATTATGAGGAAGTAATTCTGTGTGTACTTTCTAAAACGGAATTCAGAGGAGAACAAATAACTGAAATAGCCGGAATTGGAAGTATTATTGAGGAGCATATAAAAATATTTGTACCAATATTGGAAGATGCATGGGTTGGAGCAAGAAAAGAAGTTATGCGTACAATTAAGAAGCCTGTTTCAGAAGAACCACTAAAAGAGGAACCATTAAAAGAGCAACCTTTTGTAACTACTCCCGCTATAACTATTCCTCCCGAAGAAGAACCAGAAGTAAAAGAAATAAGTGAAACTCCAAAACCTGTGGGATTATCAAACCAATTTGATAGTGTCATAAATAACCTCGACAATATGACTGGGACCGAAATATCTCTAGCATTGGAACGATTTCAAAATGAATATGTGAAATTACAAGGCTATAATAGTGTACTAAAAAATGTTCATAACATTAGTACAGAACTAAAGAGTAATCCTGAAAAATTGAGCCGTCCAGAAAAAGATGAATTAAAGCTTTCCATGAAAATTTGGAGACAAAAGCTTAATCTTTAATTGTTTTTTTTCCATTTTTATAGTTCACAAATCTATACTAATTTTTCATAATAATATACTTCTTATTATTATTTTAATTACTAGTTTTATGGAAAATGAGGTTATAACTCTCAAATCGGGGAAAGTGAATGAATACCTTCATCATATTGATATAAAGGCATATCAATCAAGAAGAATGCTTTCTGTTTTTCTAGCTGAATTCGAAGACTGCTCAATTTTATTAGATTGTGGCTCATCTTTGGATACAAAAAAAGTACTTAGATATTTTAAAAGTAAAGATATCTCATTATCATCATTTAAATATCTAATTACATCCCATCATCACTTTGACCATAATGGCGGTCTGTGGAAATTATATGCGGAACTAAAAGAGTATAATCCTGATATTAAAATTTTAACAAATAATTTAACAAAAATTTTGTTAAATGATTTTGAGCATCACTTAAATCGTGGTAGGAGCACTTATGGTAATTTAGTAGGAGAAATGAAACCTATAGATAACTCTGCTTTTAAAGTCATTAGACCTAGTTCAAATTTTAATCCAAATCCAGAAAAATTGGATGTGATTGATAAATTTAATATCAATGGAAGTGAAATCAAGCTTGTAATCCTAGAGTCTCCAGGACATACTCCTGATCATCAAACACCCCTATTCATAAAAGATAATTCAATAGATTTTATTTTCCTAGGAGAAGCAGCTGGTACAATATACCACGAAACGAAATTATTAACTATGCCAACATCTATGCCAATATATTATAACCATGATGATTATATGAGAACATTAAATAAATTTAGACAATTAAATCCTTCAATGGCAGGGTTTGGTCATTTTGGTCTTGTTAATGGCAGAAATAATGTTCAAGAAATTCTTACAGAACATGAAGTTTTTATGCAGAACTTTAAAACTTTAATTGTTAAATACTACTATGAAAATCCTAAGACAAACTACGTTCTCAATAAGATATTACCTGAATTATTACCTAGAACAGATTTATCTATTAAAAGTAATCCTTTATTTACTAATATTGCATTAGGAATTGTATATGGAATGCTAATTTCATTAGGATTTCGATCAATTCCTGATGAAGAAATGAAATATGTCAAATAAAAATCTCTATTTTCTTTCATAAACTTCTAATTAATTGATATCATAAGTTTTTATAATGGATAGGGATTTCGCTAATTGTGATGTGTGTATTATAGGTGGAAGTATCGCAGGTAATTACTTGAGTTATTTATTATCTAATACAAAATTAAAAATAATTGTTGTTGAAGAACATTTAGAAATAGGAATCCCACTACAATGTGCTGGAATAATTTCTCAAAAACTTTCTAAATTAATCGATGTACCAAATGAACTTATCCTAAATCGAGTAAGTATAGCTAAAATTATTAACCCTTCAGGAGATTCTATTAAATTATCAGGTCGAGAAAATCCTTACATTATAGATAGAGTTGGCTTGGATTCGTTATTTTATAATAGAATAAAAAACGAAGACAACATAATATACTTACTTGGAGAGAAATTCAAATCTTTTAAATATATCAAAGAGGATTCTCATAAATTCGTGCTGATTGAAACATCCAAAAGAAAAATTAAAGCTATGATGCTAATAGGATGTGATGGTCCTTTATCATTAGTCGGGAAAATCCTAGGGGTAAAAAATAAGAATTTATATGCAACTCAAATCCGTATTAAAAATAATTTCAATGAATATGAAGCTGTGATGTGTTTTAATAAAAGATGGAAAGAGTTATTTGCTTGGATTGTTCCAGAAGGAAATAAAATATTCAGAATTGGCATAGCTAGTTTAAAAGATACTGCAATAAGTTTTCGGATATTTCTAAAAAGCTTAAACATAGATCAAAAGCAAAAAATTGATCAACAAGGTGGACTGATACCATATGGTATTATGAATAAAGTAGCTTTTGATAATGTTCTGTTATTAGGTGATGCAGCCGGACAGGTTAAAGCTACTACAGGTGGAGGAATCATAATGCTTTTAATTGCGGCGAAATATGCTGCTTATTGCGTAAACAAATGTTTTAGAGATAATGATTTTTCGAGTAAAAAAATTAAAAAATATTATCAAAAGCAATGTAATATGACAATAGGAAGAGAATTGAAAATTCATTTCATAATAAGAACCTTCTTAGAGAATATGACAACCAAAGATTTTGAGAGGGTCTTCCAAATAATAAAATCTAGTAAAATTGAAAATCTTATATCTATCTATGGCGATATGGATTTCCCAAAGGCCTTGATCTATAAAATTTTTAGAAATCCATTATTTTTCTCATTTTTAATTAAGTATATAATAAAAAATCCTCAGATATTTTTTAAATTACTATACTTGTTTTAGAATTAAAGAGGAGGAACCATTGAAAAAAAAGCAATCTGATTAAATAAGAAAAACCAGACTAACATGAAAACAAGTACTACCACAGTTGATACTAATCCAAAACCCTTTACTCCTTTTGGAATACCGAGACCCTCTTCATTATTCCGTTGAATGACTGCTCTAACCATTGCTACAATATATATTAAAACAACTATTATAGCAACGATCCATAGAAATAACATAAATAATGATAAAGTATAAACCGGAAAACTATTTAACCACACCCAAAACCTAACAATTAAAAAGGTTGGAATGGCTGCATAGATAACTGCTGTTAGTAAAAAAACAATACTCCAAGCAATACCCTTAAACGCCATTTTTATAACTTTGATTGTAATTATTGGTTGAATAATCTCTAATTTTAGTTAATATATTTATAATAATTTAAAAGATTTGATGTTATATTATTTTTCTAATTAGCCATCTTATTGCCTTCATGACTTTTTCATCTTCTTTTAAAATATTAATTGGAAAATATTTCACTTTAACTCCAAGTTCTTGTAGTTCTTTAATTTCGAAAGTTTCGCTAATGAATTTTTGGTCAAAATTTTCCTTATCATGAAATTTATTACCGATTATTAAAATTGGAGCTAGATCTGTCTCAAGGCTTAACCTTGTATTGTCAACAATTTTGAAAATCTCTTTAGTCTGAATGATTGAATTCTTATCAGTTAAATCAAATAAAAGAATAAAACCTTGAGAAAAATTTATACATTTCTCCAAATTCTCAAATTCTTTGCACTCAAATTCGCTTAAGTTATCATCATATTTCAAAATCTCAAGGTTTTCAATAATAACTTCATAAATTCTGCTCGGTAAATCATTTCTTTTGATATTTAGAAATTGAATTAACTCCAAATTCTTCAAAAAAGTTGTTTTTCCTGCTCTGGGGGCTCCAATTATGAAGATTTTTTTTATTTGACGCTTGTCTTTAATAGGTGTTTCTAATTTGAATTTAGGTGATAGTTTTTTAAAATATCTATTGAATAACTCTAAAAAACGAATTCTTAATTTATCATCAGCTAAATTTAACACATTTTCACTTGAGAATGAATTTTTTTTTAAATGAAGAATTGATGAGAGATCCTCTAATTTACTCATTTCTATAGCAAATTCCTGTAAGATTGGTGCTTTGGAATCTAAATATCTAAATACATCTACAATCTCATCTTTAAAAATTGCAGTTTTAATCATGTAAGTAATCATCATTAATTCTTTACCACCTCGAGCTAATTCAGAATCTATATAGAAAATATGATTAACAGTTTGAAATTTTCTATAAGCAAAAATGAATGTACCTTCCTCATCATTGAATTCTAGTATTCGATTAATATCTGGTGCATCTTCAGATTTAGAAAGATTTTCACTAGAGTATAAAGTATTTGGTCCAATGACTTGATCAAAATAGCTAACGCACAATATCTGGTTTTGTGTCATCAATGAAAAAATAAGACTTATTCCAATTTAAAATTTTTAATTATGACTCAAAAAAATTCGCATCTTTATTCCAAAAAAATAATAAAAAAAAAGTTAATTATAACTAATGAAAAAAGAAGAAAATGAAACTCAATCCACTCTGGTAAGGGGAAATTGTACAAATTAATAATGTAAAGAATAATGTATTAACCATTGCTCCTGCAATTATGTTGCCGGTTTTCTTATATATCAATGTTGATAGAAAAGCATTCATTAGGTTAAGAGGTATTGCGAAGGGTAAGAAGGATCCGAAATAAAATAAACTTCTCATTGGAATAGCTACTATTAAAAGAAAAATAGACATGTATAATATAAGAAATCCAAATATAATCAATGATACTTTTATTAATGATTTATTGTCTGTTTCAAATTTGTTTTGGAAGACTCCATGAAATAATAGGCCAAATATCATAAAAATTAAAAAGTTAAGAACAAGAAACAAGGGAATCCAAGGAATTTTTATTAAGGATGGAATCATTCCAATATAATTTAATCCTCCTGAAAGATAAATAATCAACGTCAGAATTATGGCAAGTATTGATCCGAGTAATATATGCCTTAAAACATTGTTTCTTGACATTTTAAATGGGCTTTTAATTATATCTTTGATCCTAATTTCTTTTTTTTTAGCCATTCTCCAAAGTAACATTAGAATTCCAAATGCCTGTCCAAATAATAATGCTGACACAAACCCTGCTATTGCTAAAAATACAATAAGAATAAGGGGAATCATAATAGCTAATCCTGGTAGTCCTAGAATTAAAGAATATCCAATTGTTTTTGCACTAATAGATAAAATTGTCCCATCATCGAGATCTAATTTAAAAATATTCTCTTCTCTTTGTTTCAGAATCAACTTTGAAAGAGGATCAACAAGTAATACAAAGAGTCCAAATCCCCCAAGAAGCTGAAGAGAAAGAATAAATAATCTAATATTCCCATAAAAATTCTCATCAATCGGCTGTACATCTGGAAATGTATTCATGGCGAAATTTCTTGCTTCCCGTATGAAATCAGGATCCCAATCCCCTAAAACATGATTACAAAGATCATCTAAATATATCATAGAAGCATTACCATCTTGAAAACTCCCATATAATTTGTTAACATCAATTTCAGATGCACTATATCCAGTATAGTCAGCTACTCCTACTTTCAAATCTTCTGGAGTAATTACTTCATCATATCGCCCAACAATCATTAATATATTCAAAGGTGCTGAAGCATTTCCTTTCCTTAAATTAGTACCAAGACTAGTTCCAGCTCCTATAAAACATTTGAAATCAGTTGACTGATTTACTAACCTTAATCCGATACCTCCCATAGAAAAACCTAAATATCCCAGATTAGATGAATCAATATCTGGTCTGGAATTAATATAAGTAATTATTGCTTCTATGTCGTTTGTAAGCAATTCCCGTTCTAATGTACCTGTACTTTGTCCATGTCCTCTAAAATCAAAAGGTATAGCAACAAAACCAGCAGCCGCAAGTTCAATTGCATATCCTTTTAACATTTCTTTATTGGACATAACACCATGGCCTAATATCACAGCCTTTTTATTCGATCCACCAGTTCTAGGTTCAAAAACATTGAAAGAAATAGTCACTCCATCAGTAGTTTGAACGGTTTGATTATAAGTCGCTTTGACACTAATTGGCGTTATAAAGATTAAAACTGTTCCAATCACGAAGATTGTGAGAAATGAGATCAATAGTATTATTCTTTTCTTAGTCATTTCAATTCTTTTCATTTTACTCATCAACTAATTGTTTGTAGACTAATTTTAATAGTTAAATAATTGGATTTTAATACTTATTAAATTTAATTTTTTTAAAATTGAGAAAATGCTGTTAAAAATTAATGGTTCAATTTTGTGTTCGATTTAATTATAGATGAACAATAGGATGTAAATCTAAAATAATAGGAATGTGAGAATGATGTAGAGAATATCTATTAGTTGTTAGATATTAGCGGGATTATAAATAAAAGCTTCAATCAGACGAATAGTATGATAAATATCTTCGAGTTTTAATAGAGAGGTAGGTGAATGAATGTATCTACATGGTACTGATACTACAGTGCTTGGTACACCTCCACGAGTTACCTGAATCATTCCTGCATCAGTTTTTCCATATTTAGGCTTTTTGTATTGCCAAGGAATATTTTCATATTCAGCATTTTTTATTAGTCTAGCATTTACTTTAGGATTTGATAAAATTGAGATATCTGCAACTGTGATTGCCGGACCTTTTCCAATATAAACGGGGATTTTATCTGCAGTAATCCCTGGTACGTCTCCAGCAGTAGTATTTTCAATAGCTATAGCCATTGATGGCTTCAAAGTATAAGCACCAGTCTGTGCTCCTTGACCACCAGTCTCTTCTTGGGCTGCAAAATTAAAAAGAACTGTATCAGAATGGTTTGTTGTTTTTAAAAGCATTAATATATGAATAAGGACATTACATCCTGTTCGATCATCAAAGGCTTTTCCCCGAACCATCCCATTAGGAAATTCAATATAAGGACTATCTAAGGTTCCAACGGCTCCAATATCAATGTGATTTTCTAATACTTCCTCTTTTGACCTCATTCCAATATCAATATACATTTTATCTATATCAACGAGTTTTTTACGTTCTTCAATTGTACTAAGATGAGGTGGTTTTGATCCAATGATTCCATTATAAATCTTACCATTACCAGACTTTAGAATGACAGGTTGTCCTAAAAGAATCCTAACATCCCACGTACCAACTGGTACAAATCGTAAGAAACCTTTTTCTGTAATATGAGAAACCATAAAACCAATTTCATCAATATGCGCATCAAGTAAAATCCTATTTTTACCAGTTATACCTTCCTTTATTGCCAACACGTTACCAAGAGGATCTGTCCAAACTTTGTCAGCTAATCTCTTATCTTCAACTATTCCAAGAATAAAGGCTCTAACTTCTTCCTCATACCCAGAAACACCAAATAATGAAGATAATTTACGTTGGAGCTCTTTTATACTTTCTATTTTTAATGAATTAGTAGCCATAATTGAAAAGTCAAAATTATTACACAATTATATAATCAGACATAATTAAAACTAATTATTCAAATTAATGAAATAATTAAAAAAAGATAAATTAAATCCTAATTCAAAAATATTATCAAATTTTCGCTATTTATTACGCTTTTTCAATTCATTAATTGATCTCTCAGCTAATATTATCGCATCATCATATTTTGATTTATATTTTTTGAGTTGTGCATCCAGTTCAATAATTCTATTGTTCAAGTCTAAATAAACCTCACTATCTTCAGTTAAAGGTTCCATCTCTTCTCCTCCTTTCTCTGCCATTTCCTTTAAAAATTTATATTTTTCTTTCCATACATTTACTTCTGTTTGTAATTCCTCTATAGCCTCATCTGTAGGCATAAGAGATATATCTTTTCCTTCTTTTACATCTGCTACTTTTTGTTTTAAGCGGGAAACCTCATCTTCCAATTCCTGAATTCTTACCTTTAATTCCGCAATTTCGTCTATATAGTCTGCTGCGCTTTTAGGTTCTAACATTTCTTCAAACATAGATTTGGAAGTTTCTAATTCATCAGCAGATTTTCCTCCCAAAAGTAATTCCTTTCGTTTCTGTAATTCTTCTACAGTTTGGTCTGAAAGAAAATCCAAAGGATTGAAACTAACCCCACCATGTTTTGTTCTTCTTTTTCTTATTTTTACAAAAAGAGGAATTCCTTTTACAGCTTCTCCACAAATTATTGCTTGTCCTTTGTCTAAACCTGATATATCCGTTTTGTTTTCATTACTTAAATCTTCTGCGCTTGATATTGTAATTCCAATGTCCCTAACATCAGATAGATTGTGAATTACCCAAGTTCCTGCTTGAGCTCTGATAGTTGTATCTAGTAATTGTGGTCGTTGCGTACCAATAACAATGTTAGCACCAAATTTTCTCCCTTCTTGAGCAAAAAGCTTTACAACTTCACATGTTTCTGTTCGCTTCTTTCCAGCAAATAAGTGAGCTTCATCCAAGAATAAATAGAATGGTGGAATTCCTCTTGTTGTACTTGATTCATATAATTTCTTTAGTAGTTTCCCAGCAATAGTCTCTTGAACCTCTAAAGCCAAACCATTTAAATTCACTACAGTACATAAGTTAGGAGCAACAATATCTGAAGCTTTTAACGAAAATAAGTATTCAATATCCACATCTCCACCTTTATTTTTCTTTAAATCAGAAAATTCCACAATTCTGTCAACAAATTCACTTTCCCCTTCTGGAAGATCTTCTCCAGCAACTTTTAGACTACCATATTCACCATGTCGGTCTAGTATCACAACAGGAATACCCTTTTTGAGAAATTCTTCACAAAGTACTCCCATTGTATAAGATTTACCAGATCCTGACTTCCCTGTTATAAAGATTCTTCCAAAATTTTTAATTAACAAATAAACTTCATATGGATACCCAATTAGCTTTCCTAAAGAAAGAGATTCTTCAGGAGGATTAAAAATTCCCAACAATTTTGAAATTTGCTCTTCCTTTGCTAAATAAGCATCTGAACCAATTTCAAAAGGTCTTTTTGGTCGTTCTCCCAAAACTTGTAATTTAGCTAGACGTCCTTGATCATCAGCCCACATGTCAGTAATGGAAAGCACATAAAAAGGCTTTTTACCATCTTTATCTTTTTCACCATAAAGCACTAAATAATTATTTCTTTCAACTGAAGCACCTTCAAATATAACAGTAACTGTATGAGTCGTCGTTTTGCCAGTTAGCCTGCCTACTGGCTTTTCTTCTTGAGAATATTCTTCTGTCATTTATACCACATAAATTAATTAAAGTTATATTGATCTTAGAAATTTTTAAAATATAAATCTAAGCGAAATTTCAAAAACCTTGGATATTTTATATTTTAAATCTCTTAAATTTTAAGTAAAAATCAAAAAATTTCAATAAAAAGTCAAAATCATAGATGAGAGTTTTATTCAGACTTCCTGTAAACAATACTTTTCTTTACCATTTTAATGGGTTTATAGGACTCTTTAGCCCTTCTTAAACCTTCTATACCTAAATCTTGTTCTCTATTTACAAAAATTGCTTCTTTACAACAATATTTTAAGAAGAAATTGTTAATTGCTTGATATGCTCCTTCATACACCATATGAGCTTTCTCAATATGAATTATTAAAGTTTTATCATTTAAGATTTCTCCAAAAGTATAAGCAGCACATTTATCATCCACACATAATAATCCACCATTAAAACCAAGTATGCTGAAATTATTCAATGCTTCATATATAGCTTCTTGTTCTGCTTCCAAACTTTCATCTTCAGTACAAGCTCTCATTACACACCATTCCAATTGTAATTCTTTACATTTTTCAATAAGATCTCCTGTCAATAATTGGAAATCATAATTATACTTATCTAAGAACTTTTGTAACCATCTTCTATTTTGCCTATATTTATTCCCCTCTAAATTAAGAATTTCTTCTTTACTATACAAATAATCCCAATTATTCCGATCTTCAAAGCAATCCAATTTTAACTGAGTAAATTTCTCATTTTCTTTTAAACTTAGACAAATATTCTCTGGAACTCTATGAACTTCTACATTTATAAAATTTTCATATAACTCAATAATAATTTTATCAGGAGTAGGACCTATTGGAGGAAAGAAATATTTATAATCTCTTGATGCTGTATTAATTGGTTTTTTTCTATTTTTTAAATAATCATGAGAGAATAAGATAATGTGGTCCTTATATTCTATAAATAAAAAATTATAATAATTCCTCCACATAAAGATGTTAGTAAATGTAAACTCAGAAATTTCAGGTGGATATTTTTGAAAATATCCATCAAAAAGGTTTTTATCTGTTATTTCAATAGGTTTTCCCGAGCTTAGTTCCATGGTTATTGTATTATTTAAAGAACTTTAAAAGCATTATTCTTTTATTCAATTAATTAAATTATATTAAAAGAATTTCGAGATTTTTAAGCAATGGATTTTTGGGTAATTTTAAGAATAATTTTTATAATACTTCTCTGTATTTTTGCAATTTTCCTATTTATTTTATTTGTTGTTTTAAGAATTATTCGAAAATATCATAAATTCCCTGTTCCTGCTTTTATGACTCGTTTAATTGACAACCCAATTAGAAGAAAATTCATACAAAAACCTGAAACTGTAGCTAAACGAATGAAACTTGAGCCTGGTATGGTCATTATAGAAATTGGTCCAGGAAAAGGTAGTTATACTAAAGTAATTGCGAATAATATATTACCTGATGGAATCATTTTTGCTATAGATATTCAAGAATCAATAATCAATCGTCTAAAGAAACGGATATCAAAAGAGAAAATAGATAATATAATTCCTAAAATTGATAATGCATATAATCTTTCATTCAAAAATGAAAGTGTTGATCGTGTGCTTATGATTGCTTGTCTTCCTGAAATTCCGAACCCTGTAAGAGTTCTTAAAGAAGTTGAACGAGTTTTAAAACCAAATGGGTTGATATGTTTAAGCGAAATGTTTCCTGATCCTGATTACCCTAGAAGAAAGACGGAAATTAGATGGGCAGATGAAGCTGGTTTTGAACTGGATGAAAAATTTGGCAATTGGTTTATTTATCAATTAAATTTTAAAAAGAAACTAAATCATTAATGAAAATTAATGGATTAAATATTAATTATCATTCTAATAAATAGTATTTTGACACTTATGATTACAATTCTAAATTTTTTTTAAAAAAAATAAAAAAAGGATTAAATAAATTAAATATTTATAATCTCTTAATAATTAATTCAGCCATACGATTAGAGAAGCCCCATTCATTATCATACCAGCTTAATACAAAAATTTGATCTTCAATGACTTTAGTCCATAGACTGTTGAAGATTGAGCTGTGTGAATTACCTATAATATCACTACTTACAATAGGGTCGTCTACATAATCCATAATACCTTTTAAGCTATTATTAGAAGCCTCTCGCATTTTTGCATTTATTTCATCTGCAGTACATCGATTCTCAACTACAGCTTTTAAATCAACTACACTTCCGTCTAGAGTCGGAACTCTAACAGCAATTCCATCCAATTTTCCTTTTAGTTCAGGAAATACTAAGCCTATAGCTTTAGCAGCTCCAGTTGAGGTTGGTATCATATTTGCGGCGGCAGCTCTACCTCTTATCATTTTATCTGGAGAGCCTGCTCTTGCAATATCTCCTGTAGTTTGATCGTTGGTATAAGAATGAATAGTTGTCATCAATCCGTATTTTATTTTAAAGTTATCTTGTAAAACTTTAACTACAGGGGCGAGGCAATTCGTAGTGCATGAGGCGTTGCTTATAATCTTATGATCGCCTGTGATTTTATCGTCATTGCACCCAAGTACAACTGTAATATCTGGATCTGTCGCTGGAGCGCTGATTAAAACTCTTTTTGCACCAGCAGTTAAATGCTTGCTAGCTCCTTCTCTATTGACGAATCTTCCAGTACATTCAGCAGCAACATCAATATTATTACTTCCATGGGGTAAATTTGCAGGATCTCTCTCAGCAGTGATAGGTATATTTTTTCCATCAATAATCAATGAATTATCGGTTGAATTAACTTTTCCTTTAAATCTTCCAAAGACAGAATCATATTTTAAAGCATAAGCCAAATATTTTGGCTCAAAAAGATCATTAATAGATACAATATCAATATCATTCCAGAAATTATCATATACTGCTCTAAAAAACAAACGACCGATTCTTCCAAATCCATTAATCGCGACTCTTTTTGCCATCTTTTTCACTTTTTTAAATTGTTTTGAAATAATAGAAATAACAATTCAAATATGTGGTAGATTATTTTTTAATTTTATAGTTTTATATTTTTCAACATCTAAGAGTGTTATATAGGAAATTTTTGGGATATAAAAATGATAGAGTTAGAAAACTTAGTTCTAAAAAGAATAGATGAGATGAGAGATGAAATTATCAAGTTTCATCAACAAATAATCCAAATTCCTTCTGAAAATCCACCAGGAAAATACAAAGAAGTTGCTAAGTTTACTGAGGGTAAACTGAATGAATTAGGATTAACAACTATTATAAAAAGGAATAATGTTATTGGAGAAATAGGAAGAGATATTGGTAAAACTCTAATTTTTAATGCACATTATGATACAGTAGAAGCATTCAAAGGATGGAATGTGAATCCCTTTAGTGGTGAAATAATTGATGATAAGATCTATGGGAGAGGCGCATCTGATGATAAATCTTGTGTTACCGCTGAAATTTTTGCTGTACAAGCATTATTGGAAGCAGGAATAAATTTGAATGGGAAGTTAGTTATCAACGCAGTTGGAGATGAAGAATTAGGTGGGATAAATGGTATTGAATATCTCCTGAATAAAGGATTTGTTAAAGGTGATGTTTGTTTATTAGGAGACGGTCCTGCGGGACATCCCTTTGGATTTACAGGGGGTACTATGTATGTTATTCTAACAATACATGGAAAGCAAGGACATGGGTTAGGTGCTCCTGATTTACCAGATCCATATCGAAATGAACACTCAGGTATCAATACGATCGAACGAATGGTAAAGATTATAAATTTTCTATTAGAATTAAATAAGGAATTCTTGGAAAAGGAAACAAAATATAGTATGCCAGAAGGTTCTACTACTAGAATCAGTCATATTAATTTGGGGCAAATACATGGAGGTAATAAAATTACTACTGTACCAGATAAATGTATACTCCAATTTAGTGTCAATACAATCCCAGAACAAGATATTGAAAGCATAAGAAAAAGATTATTAGATTATATAGAAGAATTAAAGCAAGAGGATCCATATTTTGATATCGATGTAAAAATTCCAATCTCAATGGAACCATTTATTATTGACGGTAAATCAGAGTTTGCTCAAGCGGTTCAGAAGTCAATGAAATCCGTATATAAAGAAGAAAAGGAATTTAAATTGTTTATGCCTTCGACTGATGCTCATTGGTTTCAAGAAAGTGGCATTGAAACGATAATTATTGGTACAGGCCGTAATGAAAATAACTGTCATGCCGCTAATGAATTTGTCTATATTGAAGATTTGATAAACGCTACTAAATTATACGCACTAACAGCGATAAATTATTTAAAATAATCGCGTAAAATGATAAAAAAATTAAAATAATTATTAGAACCAAGAGACAATATAATTGCACGCATTATTACCATTTTTTCGGCACAAATTCTCGTGATCTATACGCGGGAACTGAGATCCTTCTTTACTAAATACCTTTACAGTATTAGAAATTATTCCTTTATCGAAATCGCAGGGATAAGGATTATTGCATTCCATTTTTACCTTGTTTTGCTCCAAAATTTGAAATCCATAATGACCAATCCCTTCTTTCATTACTCCCGTATCTGGATCAAATAATACCTCATTATTAATACGATGATTCATATGGTAAGCAACATCTATCGATGCTAATGCTTTTTCAATGGTATCTACATGAGGAGGCCACTTAGCATTTTCAGGTATTTTCGTACCTATATTATAGAGTGTAAATGGACCTACTTTTTCAGCAATTACTTTAAATGCATTTAACCAGTTCTGTTGCAAATACCACTCGTCTCTCCTAGGATCTTTAATGCCATTTGTTTCTAGAATCTGCATTGCCATTGTTTTGAAGGCACCTAATCCATCAACCATAGCTAAAATTGCATCTCCACTAACCTCAGCATTAGGTGTTATTGCTTTAAATTCAACCATTTTTATACTCCTTTTCTATAATAAAAAAATACGTAAATTAACTAGACCAAAATGTAATTTATATTTAAAATTGGATAAAATCATAATTGTGAGACCTATCAATGATCACATATACCAGAATAATAAAAAATACTAATGTTTCCTTTTCAACAATCTCAACTCATAAAAACATTAAATTTATCTCATTACTATTGAATGAAGCTTATCTGCTTATGGATAAAAAATAGTTGTAAAAATTTGTTAACACTTGTTTTATTATAATTTAAATGCATCATCAAAGTAATTTTTTTGAAAAGTAAAATTATAATTTTAACTAAAATAATAAATCTTGAAGACCCTTTTGAAAAAAGCGCTACTCGAAAATCCCAATTTTATTATTTTATTAAGAGATTAACCCGTCCAGAACAAGGAACTCTTACAATTCTTATTTTTGGACGATATTGAATTCTGCTTTATTTGAAGCTTTAAGAGTTCCTTTCTGTTCAGATTCATTTAAAAGCGAAAGTGTTTCTTTATATCTACCTGAATTCAATAACTCATATGCTTGAATTAAATATTTAGATATACTATCCATATAAATCACATTTAATAGCTATTAGAACTGACTTTCTTGAAATTTAAAATCCTTATATGATTTTCATGGGATGATTTCTATATTGTAAAATTAAATCACTTAATATTTTAAATTTTCATTTAATTAAATAGGAATAAAAAAAGAAAGATTAAGAAAATCAAATTTAATTGAGTAAATTGGAATTATTCCTATATAAAAAAATAAATAAATTCAAAAATAAAGTAAACAACTTATTCCTCTTCAGCTGCTTCTTCTCTGCCAAGTAATCGGATTACAGCATCAGCCAACTTATTTTGACTCCTACTCAAAATTCCTTTTACTTTACCTTCTTTCCCGAGAACTCTTAACATAATACCATTCCATATAGAAGAAGGTTCTCCTTTAATATTTTTAAATCGATCGCGATGTACTTCGACAGTAATTTTGTCATAATTCTCAGCGGCTTGACTACATTTGAAGCATAAAATGCATTTATCCCTATCCACGATAATCTCTTTATCCTTTCTTTCCATAGCACTAACAGCACACTCGTCACAAAACGCATCAAGCACTTTAGTGTTTTTTTCCGTACTCGTAATTGTTATACTACCCTCAACAACCTTACGTACTTTTTGTCCATTCTCCAGAGTTCGGACTTCTTCCTCAAATTCTGGAAGTGAACCATTTTCTACCAAATTTAATATTTTCTCTCCATTAATAAATAACTCCAAGGTATAACCTGGACAAATCCAAGTACATGAACCGCACCATACACACTTATCGGTATCAACAACTATCTTTTTATCAGATTCAATTTTCATTTCTTCTGGAGTACCAATAGCAGTTTTCTTATATACTTCATCATAAACCGATACTGTAATTGGGCAAACTCTATGACAGAAGCCGCATTCAACACATTTATCTTCATGATAAACCAATGACATTACATGATTTAACATTTTATATTCGTAATTAACAGTATTCTCATCAACTTGAATGGCTTTTTTAGACGGTAAACTCATTTTCTTGACTGAAAATTTAGGTTTTAAATTAATTATTATTAATTCATAAAAGATAATAAAAGTTACAATTTAATAAAAAATAAGATTTAGACATTCAAGATCAATAGTTAAGAGCTAATTTCTTTTGCTTCTATTTACTATCCAATAGACTACTAATAAAGCCAAAGCACTTGATAATAGAAGGATTCCTAATATTAATCCTTCATTTATTGCTGGTAATTCTTGACAAGTGTTATCTTCGAAAGAATTATCAATGCATCGACCAATTTCTACAAAACATTTAACACTATTTAGGATTGTGTTATTATAAACAATATTTTTATGAGAATCTGTAAAAACTATTCCATAACGATTACTTTTCATAATATTACTAGAAAGATCATTATTTATTGAATTTAAAATATTGATTCCACGTTGATGATTATCAATTTCATTTCCATAAATTTCAAGATAATCGCTGTTATTAAATTGAATACCATGATATTTATTTTGTTTTATTTCATTCTTGTTAATTTGGTTGTGATCAGAATAATCTAATCTTATTCCATATAAATTATAGTTTATTTTGTTTTCTGAAATAGTATTATATAGTCCTCTAAAGCCATCTGAATAGATAAAAGTCTCTAAATAAATTCCATTCTTAGAATTAGCGTCTATTACATTTTTTGAAATAATACTATAATCATTATCTTCTAATAAGATTCCATTTTCACCACTATTGCTTATTTCATTATTTATTATGGAGTTACCTTGGCAACTCTGTAGATATAAACCATTTCCAACATTATTATTAATTTGATTTTTTTCCATGAGATTATTGTAAGAATGTAAAGCCCACACGCCATTCCCATAATTATCAATAATGGAATTATATATAAATTTGTTATCTTCAGTTTGATAAAGAGTAAAACCTATGAATAGATTATTCTCAACCGTATTATAAGAAATTGTGTTGTTATCACCACCCCCTATCAATAATCCTATAAAATTATCAGTTAAAATGTTATATGAAATTGTATTATTATAACACTCACCAAGAGCGATACCATAACCATTTGAGGAAAGATCACTGGCTAATATTTTGCTATTATTCACATAGTCAAGGATAATCCCATAATCATAACTTCCGCTGTTGAAGATTGTACAATTGCGTATTATAAAATATTCACTTGTGTTTCTTATAGTGATCCCGCTCTCATTTCCTAAACAATCAATTGTAACATTTTCAATTATGTAAGGATCTCCAAATGTACCTTTCCCATTACACCACTCAGATGCAATTTCAGTAGCAGACCAATTATTGTCAATATAGATTGAAGACCCTGTTAGATCCCAATATTTGGATGAGGAAATGGTAATTTCTTCTGAATGTTTATTTTTTTCATGAATAGATATTAGGAATCCAAAAACTGGAGTAATTATTAAAATGCTTAATAAGGAAATTATTAAGGACATTTGAACTTCTTTCTTTAATCGAATTCGCATCTTAAGAATTACAAGAAATCAACCAATTTAAATCTAACTTACCAAAAAAAAAAGGAAAAAAGATATTAAATTATTTTTTTTTCATAGCTTCTCCACAACATGTAAAACCCATGTCAGAACAAGCATTTTCATCAGCACAATCACAACCTTTTGTGACTTTTAATTCAAGACCACAATCTTCACATACAAAAATATCTCCTTGTTTCATTTCATGACAATGAACCAATTATTTCACCTAAACATCTAGTTTTTTATTTGAAAATTGAACATAGTTAGTATAAAAACATTTTCTTTATAGGATATTATTGAACTTAGAACATCAAAGATACTACTAAGTGAAAAATGAAGATCGTTGTTATAATAAATAATTCCTTAACCATAAAATAAGTTGTATAATTCTTTATAAAGTTCAGCGAGTTTGGAAATTTTATATTGATCATTTTGTTGTAGGATATTATAAATATAACTGGCTAATCCTTGAGGATTACTAATCCACTGTAAGAATCCTTCAATCTCTGCTTTAAGATAAGGATCAATCGCTTTAGGTTGAGCATTAGCAACTTGATAAGCTGTCATTTGTCCAGTTGCTCCCTCATATGTTTTATCCTCTCCAGGTTCGATTTTAGTGTCCATGAATTCAGAATGTACTCCTTTTTTTAACATTGCGGCTGCTCGTGCAACTGCTGGATAAGCCATATGAAACCAACCCTTTGCTTTGGGACTAACATGAGCAATCATTAGCATTTTTCCATCTGGAGTTGATGCTCCAATTAAATGTCCTTTTTTCTTTCGATTTGTTCCAATAAATCTCTCAGGTTCCATTTGAAGAATAGAATACCTTATCCCGTTTAATTCCACAAACTGTGCATTTCCGCTTGACCACTTCTTCAGGACTTCCTTTATATCTTTTTTAACGTCCCATTTACCGGCGGAGTATAACACTTTCCCCCCTTTATCTACGATGGCAACTTCTGTCGCATCAGAATAATGCTTTTGGAGTTTATTAACTACAGATTTAAAATTGACCATAGTTAAAAGTAATTTTTTGTTTTATCTATATTTCCAAATTTTTGAATAGTTATCTTAATCCAATCATCGATATTTCTTAAAAGTTCCGTCTTTTCCTTTTCACTCAAATCAATATTAGCTTCAGCCTTTTGATAAATATTCGCCTATTTAATAAATTCCCATAAATAATTCACATGCAAGATATATTCAAAATAAAAAAAAAACTTAGGATTAGTCCATTCAATTAAGGAAATGTTGCTTTATTATCGATACTATTAAAAAAAACACTTCTATTTTCTTAGAATTTGTTGATACTAAAAATAAATTAAGTTTCTATTAAAGATTCTTTTAGTTTGTCAGCTAATTTATCTAATTTATTCGCAGTTGCAGAAATTTCTTCCATAGATGCGGTTTGTTGTTCTGCAGAAGCACTTATTCCTTCCATTGATTGCGAAACACTCTCGATCATGCCAATAATTTCATTTATTTCGTTGTATGAGCTCGAGATAGCACTTTTGGAGTTTTCTGCTAACTTTCTCACTTCACTAGCAACCACTGCGAAACCGCGACCATGCTCTCCTGCTCTTCCTGCTTCAATACTTGCATTGAGGGCTAAAAGATTAGTCTGATCTGAAATTCCTGTTATGATTTGCATTATATTTTTGATTTTATTAGAGGCTTCGGTAATCCCTTGAGTTACTCTAGCCGCATCCTGGGTAGCAGAAGATATTTCCTCAGATGCTGCATTCACTTCACTAGCACTCGCTGCTAATTCTGTAGCTACATTAGCTACATTTATGCTAGCATCGGATGCATCTGTAATTAAAGCCTGTAATATACTATTAGTTTTGTGTATTCGATGTTCTATTATTGCAACCAGTCCCATTACTAAATAAATCGTATCCATATATGTCATAGCGAAATTATTAAATTCCACACCTGAACCTGTTCCAGAACCACTTGCTATAGCCCCAAATAAACTAAGTAAACCTCCTATAAAATTTAAGCAATAGAACGCATGTAGAATTGATCTTTTTTTTAAATAAAGTCGTATTACTAAAACTAAACACGTAAGTAAGAGAAAAATCATCATAATATAAAATCCAAAAGTTATTGACCCTGTTAGTCCAGCAGTCTGCATATACTTTATATTTTTTTTCCCAATACTTTTTGACTTCATAAAAGTTTGACGATATTCTTTGAAGACCGCGTATAATAATATAAATGTACCACTCGAGAACAAAATCATTGCTACGGGATTTACTTGATTACCAACTTCTTGAGGAAACGCGTTTATTATATAACCTATAGTTGTTACCAGACATGATAAGAACCAGAATTGAAGTTCCTTTCTTTTTGTATAAGCCATGAAAAATATCGTAGAAGCGAAACTCATTATTATCGCATGTAATAGATTTATTAAACTAAAAACTGCCATTTTTAATACCTGATATGTAATTTTGATTTTTTTTGATTATTATAGGTTTTTTTAGAATTTGGTAATTCTGCTATTTTTATGCAAAACCCAAATTTTTTGCATAAGAAATAAGATATTTTATATTTAAATTTATATTTTTACATACATTTAATTTATAAAACTGATGCAAAAGGTATAATAGCTATAGCACTATTTAATAGTGTGATTTTTCTCTAATAAAAGATTCAATAGGGAAATAATTAATAGACTTATATTATTAAATTTTTCTACCAAGGGTTGATTACAGATATGCTTAACTTAATTCAAGAATATATTGATCATCTAGAAGATATTTTTGAAAATTCCTCTGATTTTATTTACCTTTATGATAAGAAGGGAAATTTACTTGATGTTAATCATGTTTTTACTACAAAAACAGGATATACTAAAGAGCAGATTTTTAATATGAAATTTAATGATTTTTTTGTTGAAGATGAACCTCTAATATTTGTAGAACAATCAAAAGAAATAATAGAATCAAGAGAAAAAAATACCTCAAAACTATATAAACTAAAAAAAGCAGATGGTAAATTCCTCCATATTGAAGCTAGTAGTATTCCCCTAAAAAAGAAAGGTAAATTTTATGCAATTTTAGGAATTGGGCATGATATTTCAACTCATATAAAAGTAGAACAAAAATTAAAAGAATCTGAAGAAAAATATTATCACTTATTCAATCAAACTCCATTCAATATATCATTATTTGATATAAATGGTAATCTTATTGAATCTAATAGCGTTATCTTAAAGAAATTAGCAGAATACGCTAAAATGGATTTTAAAGGACAAAATTTCATGCAAATTGCCTCAAACTTTCAGAATTCTACACAGATTAATAATTTACTCAAAAAAAGATTTAAAGATTTAAGAGAAAAAAAAAGGTTAGAACCTATAGAATTCAATCTTGTTACTAATGAAGGAAAGAAAATATGGCTAAGATGGCAAAGCACATTAGTAAATATTGGTAGTAATAAACTTATTCAAGTTATATTAGAAGATATAACTGAACAAAAAGAAATTGAACAAAAACTCAAAAGATCTGAGGAGAATTATCGACTTATAACTGAAAATGCTAACGATTTAATTAGAGTATTGGATGATAGATTTGAAATAGAATTTGTAAATGAGTTGGCTCATTTCAAAACATTAGGTTACTCAAAAGAAGAATTAATTGGAAAAGCTGCAATATTTCTGAATCACCCTGATGATTATACTTCTATTCGGCGTTTCATCAGAAGAATGTTTAAAACTGGAGAGGATACTCATGAATCAAGAATTAGACATAAAAATGGGAAATATATATGGTTTGAAATAAAGGTAAAAATGTTAGAGGATGAGAGTGGAAATACTAAATATTTATTTATATCAAGAGAAATTACTGATCGAAAAGAAGCTGAAAAAGAACTAAAAGAATCTGAAGAAAAGTTCCGAGCTATAACTGAACAATCATTTATGAGTATTATGGTTATTCAAGATGGAATTTTGAAGTACTTCAACGAAAGATTACCTCAAAGAATTGGTTATTCTTCAGAAGAAATTAAAAATTGGGGACCTTATGAATTTCAAAAAGTTATTCATCCAGATGATAGAGAGTATGTTCTGGAACAAGCAAGAAAAAAACAACAAGGAGAAAAAGATGTAATAAATAATTATAAATATCGTTCTCTAAGGAAGGATGGGGAATTAAGGTGGGTTGAAAATTTTTCAAAGACAATAAATTATGGTGGTAGAGCTGCAAACCTAGTAATGTCAGTAGATATTACGGATAAATTAGAAGCTGAAAGAATATTAAAAGAATCAGAAGAAAAGTTTCGAAATATTGCTGAACAAAACTTTATGGGGATATTGATAATCCAAAATGGTGAACTTAAGTATATTAATAATGCTATGGCGAAAATTTCGGGCATTTCAATCGAAGAAATAAAAAAATGGTCAATAAAAGAATTAATTGAATGGATACATCCTGAAGATTTGCCAAATATTTTAGAGCGTTTAAAAAGAAATAGAGAAAATACGATGAGTCCTTTCTCTCATAATTTCTTTAGAATTATAATCAGAAATGGCGAAGTAAGATGGCTCGAAGATTATACTAGTAAAATTATATATCAAGGAAAGCTGGCAAATTTAATTTCACTTGTGGATATTACAGATAAAAAAAAAGCAGAGAGATTAATTATTGAGGAAAATGAAAGATTATTGGAATTAGATGAACTTAGAAAGGATCTCATTACACGAGTTTCTCATGAATTAAAAACGCCAATGACATCTATATATGGTGCAAACCAAATCTTACTTCAGCTTTATATGGATCAGATTGGAAAAGAAGCTCAAAAATATATTGAGATTGGTCACAGAGGAAGTCTTCGTATGAAACAATTGATTGATAATTTATTAGATATCTCCCGATTGGATGCGAAAAGATTTGAATTGCATTTACAACAAGAAAACTTAATTGATCTTGTGGTTGATTGTGTGAAAGATATGAATTACTTAGCAACAAATCGTCAAATAAAATTAAAATTAGATTTATCAAGTGAAATATTACTTGAAGTAGATAGACTTAGATTCAGACAAGTCCTCACCAATATAATTTCGAATGCTATAAAAAATACTCAAGAAGGTGGTGAAATTAATATTAATACAATTGAAGAACCCGACTATGTTGATATCAATATAAAGGATACGGGTATTGGTTTAACAGAAAAAGAAAAAGAAATACTATTTGAAAAGTTTGGAAAGATTGAGCGATATGGAATGGATTTAGGTGTAGATATTGAAGGATCTGGATTAGGATTATATATTTCAAAAGAAATTATAGAATTGCATGGGGGGAAAATCCTTGTTGAGTCTGAGGGACGTAATAAAGGCTCTATTTTTACAGTAAGACTATTTAAAAATTCTAACTAGGAATAACGTGGAATCCATACCGTCATCTCACTTTTTCCTCTATTTGCCCAGCTATAATAAGGAATAAAATTTACTTTTCCCGTAATAAAACATATCCCATCAAGTAGATCCTCACGATATACCGCTCTAAGTTTATCTTCATCATTTAGAATCAATTTGAATATAGAGTCAATTTCATTATCCAAACTCTCTACGCAAAAAACAATAGGACCACGTTCAATAGCTACTTTTCCAATATTTACTTCCACTTGTCTATTAGCCAAAACTCGTCTAATAGGCATTGGAATCTTAAGTTCAATAACATCTTCTTGCTCCCAAACTTTATTAATTTTGATAAATCCTTTTTCTACTTTAAAATCAATTTGATCTTTATTAATTTTTAGAATAATGTTTTCTGGGTTGTTTTTTAAATATCGATAGAGATCACTTGAAATAGGTTTATTTTGAGCCCAACTAGGGATTCTAAGCGCTATTACGAACTCTTTTTTTTGCTTAGTTTTTATCGAAATCTTGATATCTCCTTCCCATGGATAGTTTGTGTCTTGTTTTAGTACAATTTTGGAACCTTCAAGTAGAATATTTACTTGACTTGTAGCAAAAAGATTAACATAAACAGTGTCATCTTTCATCGCATAGAGATAACTTGGAATTTGTGGTAAAAGTCGCACAATATTTGTAGGACAACACGGGACTCTAAACCATGGTTTTCTTTTAACTTTCTTATTTGTAGCAAGAGGATTATCATAGAAAAAGAATTTCCCATCTAAAGAAATTCCTGCTAAAACCGCATTATATAAAGATCGCTCTAATATATCAATATATTTAGCATCTCCATAAAGTAAAAAAAGGCGGTGATTCCAAAAAACATTTGCTATAGCAGCACAAGTTTCGCAATATGAATCAAAATTAGGCAAAGTATAATTATCACCAAAACCCTCACCATAAGCAAATTTTCTTGCTCCTAATCCACCAGTAATATAAAGCTTTTTTTTAATAATATTATTCCATACCCTATCAATTGCAGATTGATATTCTTTATCATTTAAAATATCAATAATTTCTGTAACCGCTGAATACATATATAATGCTCTTACAACATGACCAACAGCTTCATCTTGCTCAATAATTTTTTTATGAGTTTGGTTGTATAATAGGCTTTTTGCAGAAGGAAAAGGAAATTCTGAATCAAATTTAAGTAAATAATTCTTAAACTCAGCTGAGTCACTAGAACCACGAATATCTAAGAAGAATTTTGCTAAGTCTAAATACTTCTTATTAGTAGTGATCTTATATAGTTTTAATAATCCTATCTCAATTTCTTGATGTCCTGGAAACCTTTCAATTTTCCCGTAGCCAAATTCTTTTTCAATTAAGTCTGCACTTTTAATTGCAACATTTAATAAGTTATGCTTTCCTGTTGCTTGATAATGTGCAATAGCACTTTCAATCAAATGCCCTAAATTATATAATTCATGACTAAAAACTGAAACCAATTCCCATCGGTTATTTCCAGCCCAAATATGGGGTTTTTCGGGACTGATTGTACGTGTCGTATATAAATAACCATCATTTTCTTGAGCTTTTTTGATTTTTTCAATATGACGTTCAATATACGTTTCTAGCTTGGAATCTGGATTCAGTCGTAATGAAATTGCTGCTCCTTCAATTGCTTTATATACATCGGAATCTTCATGAGGAAAAATTGGTCTCTTCCCATCATTTAAAATACCTGCGGCTCTTAAGAAATTTTTTATATGTCCTGTATTTTCTAATTGTTTAAAAACATGAGGAATCGTTATTTTTTGATTTTTTTCTATTCTTGGAGCCCAAAATTTATCACTTAATTTTACTTTATCAAGTGAAATTGGCTGTAAAACCTTTCTTATAGAATCCAAAATATCCCCCTAAAATAATTTGAATTTTCCAAGTGTATTACCTTAAAAGCTTAATTAGAGAAAAAATGTAAAATTTAAAAAAATTAGGATAATAAGTATTTAGACTTCTTTAAGCAAATTTAGTAAAAATTAAATCAAAATATTTTGAATATTCAGATTAATCAAGCTATCCAGTTAATAAATATTATACATTAAAAACTAATACTACGCTATCAATTTATCAGATTTTAAATTATTGATATACAGAAAAATTTGGTTGAAGTATTTTGTTAGAAAAAGATTTTATAAGATATCTCTCAAAAAATAATATTGATGAGAAACAGGCAGATCTTTTTATTTCAAGATTAGATGCATTTTCAAAATTTCTTAAAAAAAGCAATTCTAATATTGATTCAGTCCCATCAGGAAAAATTATTGAATATTCCGAATATTTAGTCGAAAGAAATCGTAGTTCAGTTCTAGATTTTTTAAGAGCATTGATAAATTATGCTAACTTCATTAAAAAGTATGATTATATCGTCGAAATTATCGATATCTCAGAATCTTATAATGCAATGGATAATCTTTATCAAAGAGTAGCTGAAGAATATGGATCACAACTTCGAGATGAAATTTATGATAATATAGAAATCCCTCCTTTAGGTGTTGATCCAGAGAAAAAACCTGAATTCACTAAGGTAATTTTAAAAAGATTAAAAAAGAAAATTGGTAAAGAAAAGACAATAGAATTACTAAAACCTTGTTTGCATGGTCGCCCTGGATCTCTTGAAAAGGATCGAGAAGATTTTTTAAGATTAAATGATATTGATGAATTTTTAAAACTCAAAAAAGAAGAACTTATTGAAAGACTCCAAAAACATCAAAAAGAAGGAACTCTGGAATTTGCTCAATATATTGATGAAGAAGTAATTGAATTTGTAAAAAATACTCCCATGATCAATCCAGGAATAAGAGAAGGAGATATAATAATTGAAGCAAAATTACCTTATCAGACAAAAAAGCACATACAAGCAAAAGATAAAAAAATGAAAGGATTTTATAGCTGTTATTGCCCTTGGGTACGAGGTGCCATTAAAAATGGAACTAAAAAAGAAATTTTTTCTGATTTCTGTTATTGCAGTGCAGGATATACTCAAAAATACTGGGACGTAATATTTGATCAACCTACTAAGGTAGAACCCATCGAAACACCTTTAACTGGGGGAATACTTTGTAAATTTGCTGTTCATATTCCAAAAGAATTTCAAAAATAATATTGAATAATTAATTTGTTATATTATAATATCTTGCAGTCGAGATATTTTTTAAACGTGGCTTTACGATAAGCTTTTAATAACTCTCTATTTTTTTCTCCAGGAATAAATATTACATTTTTGCTTTTAATAGTTTTTAAAGATGAGTCTACTACCTCTTCAGCATTCATCCAATGCATTTTAGAAAAGTCTTCACGATTATAGCCAACCATAGTCTCAGTGTCATGAAACTCAGTCTAGGTATATCCCGGACATATAGCTTGAATATGTATACCAGATTTTCTTACTTCTGTGTTTAAAAGTTCAGTAAATGCTGTCACAGCTGCCTTGGAAGAGGAATACATAACTGCAGCTCTAGCTATCACCATACCTGAAGAAACATTTATTATTACCCCTTTTTTTCTTTTAAGCATCCCTTTTATTGCAGCATGGCAAAGCATGACTGGAGCTGTATAATGTACATTAATCATCTCAGCATTTTGTTTATTATCTCTCTCAATAAATGGTTTATATATTCCATAACCTGCGTTATTTATTAGTACATCAAGATTTGCTGTATCCAATATTAAAGAAGCAACATTTTCAATATGTTCTAGTTTTGATAAATCTGCAACCAATACTTGTGCTTTAATATTATTTTTGTTACTAAGTTCTTGACTTAAATTTTCTAACTTAGATTCTCTTCTAGCGACTAAGATTAAATCAAATCCTTGTTCTGCTAATCGGCGAGCAAACACTTCACCTATTCCAGAAGAAGCTCCTGTGATTAAAGCATATCCAAGATCATCCCACTCCATAAAATTTTCTCTTTCATTCATTTTTAAGACTCATTTTAATATTCTTATCTTTAATCAATTGAATTTATCTTAATAAGTATGGAAAAACCCAGAAGGCAAAAACTATTAGAATTATAACTATTAAGATCAGTATAAATCGAATATCATCATTCAGTTTCCTTATTCTATCAAGTTTTTTAACAATTTCTTTTAATTCATCTTTTATATTTTCATCATTCATGATAATAACTCAAATTTTGGATTCCAACAGAATACTATAAGAAAGAGAGATATTAAAAGTTTAATTAGGAATTTGCTATTTCATTATTCAATGAGTTCATAAGAAACTTCAAAATCATTCCAAATGGTTTTATAATATCATATGAATGCTTTTTTATTAAGTAAAAAAACTAAAAAAAAAATTAAGATGTGAATTAAATGAGTTTTGATGAATTTGATGAGGATTTAGAACCAATTAGAAAAGAACCTATAAGTTCAAAAACTCCGGCTTCTAAAACTCCTGCAACAGGTAAGAAAGTTACCCTCTATTTCATGTCAACCATTGGTCCAGGTGAAAAGAAAGAGAAACTTACTGTAAATGATAGCAATCGAGTAGATGATATTAAAAGAACTTTAGGTAGTTTATATGGGCTTGACCCAAATGATTTTCATTTATCTTCTGGTGGAGTTACTATGGACGAGAATAACCAATTAAATGATTATAATGTAAATAATGGTGATGACATTCTTTTAATCCCCGCAAGCACTGCGGGATAAATTTTTTTCTTTTTTCTTAGAGTATAAATAAGACTGGAACTTCAAAAAGACTTTTAAAGTTAAAATAGCAGTTTAAGCAATTAATATAAAAATAATAAATATCTTTATTATTTTGATAAAATTATAAAATAAAGAATTTAAAATAATAGGTCTTATGCTTTTTCTAATCCCAACTGGGAAATTACTTTTTCCGATTGGAATGAAAGATCATCAACAGACATCCCTGCTTCATAAGCAAATTTTTCTTTAAAAGAATTAGATAAAAGCTCTGTTTTTTGAGATTTTTTATAGAATATGCCATGTGTTTTTGAAAATTTAAATGGTATACCTTGTAACGCCGTAATAAAAATCCATGATACTATAAGTGCTCCTACAATCCATTCTAACATTGAATATTTTGTGATAAGAAATATTCCTAATACACCTCCAATAACAAAACCAAAAACTATTAAATATTTCTTGAAGATTGGACCTTTAAACCTGATAGGTTTAGAACTTTTATGCATCATTATACTATAAAATACAATAAGGATTGAAGTTCCTATTAATCCAACCACAGATACAAATGCGTGTAGAGTTTGAAAAGCTTCAACATTTATAGGGTCTGGAGGTAGCCCAACTAAAGCAACACATATATTCGTAAAAATTGCAACTGATGTGATAAGCCCTCTGAGACCCATATTTATATTCAATAATACTTGCTCCAAATAAATATAAAAAGGGATTAATGCTGAGCCCCCTACTATTAATCCAAATCCATATAAGGAATTTGTTTTGCTATGCCCTAAAGCACTTATTGGATGATTAAAAGGAGTAAAACCAGGAGTAAGAAATGCTGTTAAAAGAAGAAATATCGTAATAAGTAAGGCACCAAAAAGACCAAATAGAAGTCCAACTCTAATATCTCTTATCGTTATTGAAATAATTAATCACAATTGTATGTTATTTATTAAAAAACATTTAAACTTATTAAATCGTTCTATTTTGTTTTTAACAAATGATAAATGATAATTAGTTAATTTGATTTAAGATTTTATAAGATTGTAATAACACAGAAAACTTTCACATTTATGAAATTAAGAAGGGGCTTTAAAATAAATGTTCATATTCATTTTAGTATTTAAATTGCTGCCGACGATGAAGAGCAATTAAAATATAATGTCAACTTAATATGCCTGAAATTAGGTGAATAAGAAAATAATTGTAAAAATAAAAATTTTAAAAATTATGTTTTTTCTAATTCCATCTGGGAAATTGCTTTTCCAGATCGAAATGGAACATCTTCAAGAGACATTCCCGCTTCATATTTGAACTTTTTCTTAAATGTTTCATTTAAAGATTGAAAATATAACGAGAGTGGTAAGTTTTGAGGACAATTGTTATCACAATTACCGCATTCTACACATCTATCAGCATCATGAGCTATTCGAGTTAACTGATATGTTGCTTTATCGATAGTTTTATCCTTCCTCTTTTTTTGTAAGATGCAATCTACACAGTAACAAACAGGACACCCTCTAATACAGGTGTTACACATAGTACATTTAAGTAATTCAGCAATTTTTTCTTCTTGTGAAAGTTTATCCCATTCTTCCAAATCTTTTGCTCGTTTTTCTTTAGCTTTTTTGATAATTTCATTATACTTATCAAGATGAGTTTTCTTTTCCTTGTCAGGAAGCTTTTTTGGTTTAATCCCAGATTTATCTAGTATTTCACTTCCTTTATCTGAATATACTTTTAAAATTATCTCATCTGAATCTATAGGAATCCCTAGATCACTGACACTTAAATCTGCAATCACTGGTATTTTGCGATAGCATCTCAAACAATTCTCTGCTACAGTTAGATCCAGCTCTTTTGTGCTTCCATCTTCCAATTTTACAATAAGTCCTTTATCTCCTACTTTTTCTTTAACTATTTTAGTAGCATCGACATCTTTAATCGATCTCATTTCTCTTGCTGCTTTAGGAAGCATCCCTCTATCTTCAATACCAATAATAAACAGGTTATCGAGATTTACCTGTTTTATTTTAGCAAGTTCAATTAATGCTCTAGTATCACAGGGTCTAGCAATAAGACCTACCTTCTCATTCATTGCACCTGCTACTGATTTATGTAAAAATTTTGAAGCTGAATCTGTTCTAGCATACCCGAATGCTATTAAAGGTGTTAAAGGAAAATTTTTTACATCTTCTTCTTTTTCTGCTAATTCTGGTTGAACAGTAAATCTATCTATTGTGCCAGATTTTTTATCAACTCTAAGTTGAGCGCTGATTATTTTATCCACTGTTTTTTCCTTTAATAGAGTAGCTAAGATTTTGGAAAAATCTTCAACCTTTATTAAATATTCTGCCATTGCTTCCATGTAATTCCAACTCTACATAATTACTTACTTTTAATTTTTCTTAAATTTCCCAAATATGTTGAAATAAATTTCAATAATAACTATATTATAACTTTTTTTATGTGTTATATGGTGCACCCATTTCCTCAACTGAGTTCTCATTTTTTTAACTCAGTCTCATCAGTAACACATTATTTTTTAAGCTTTAGCTTTAGCTTTAGCTTTTTCTTTTGGTGTGCTCTTCTTTGAACCAAGAGGGCTCGGCCCCAACTTACGTATTGTTTTATCGATCTCTATTGCTTCATTTTGAAACTTCTGCCCTTCAGCTGCGGTACAATAAATAATTTTTAACCTATCAGGACTTAAACCTACAACTTTTAGTATTTCTTTAATATATTCGACTTGTCTATAAGCATGATAATTTCCAGTTTCATAGTCGCATTCACCAGGGTATCAAGCATTAATAACTACACCGTCTGCACCTCTACCAAATGCCCGCATAATTAGATCTGGTCCAACGCGTCCCGAACAAGGTACTAAAACGTTTCTGATTGAATCTGGATATTGAGCACGAATAGTACCTGCCATATCTGCTGAACCATAACCTCATTTCCAGCAAGCATACACAATAATCTTAATATCATCATTTTCTGACATTTTTAATTACCTCTTTATTCTTCTAATGGTAATAATTCATCAACAAGCGCCATATATTGATCATCTCTAAAGTATGTTAGTTCAATTGCTTTCGAAGGACATAAAGATGCACAAGTTCCACATCCTCGACACCTAATAAGATCAACAACAATACTCCCTTTCTCATTTACAGAAATTGCTGTGTAGGGACATGCTTCTATACATTTATAGCATTTAGCACATCTTTCGTCTGAAGGAGTAGCTCTAATTAATTCCATAGTATATTCACCTTTTCCCATAGGAATTCCCGCTACTGATGCTGCGCCTCTAGCTTGACTTACCGCCTTATCAATTTCTTTTTGACCTTGAGCAGAACCGCAAATGAAAATCCCGGGAACTTTAGTACTGATTGGATCAAGTCGAGCGTGATATTCTTTTAAGAAACCATCAGGACTTCTTTCCATGTTTAAAACTTTCGCAATCTCTAAAGTACCTTGAGAAGGAAGAGATGCTGATGATAATACAACCATGTGAAACTCCATTGAAACGACACTATCCGTCCCAACAGGTTCAAATTGTACTTTTAAATTTTTAGTTAATGGATCCTGTTCAATTTTTCCAACCAATCCCTTAACAAAAATTATTCCCGCATCCCGTGATCTTCTATAATATTCTTCGTAGTCTTTACCTGCACACCGCATATCTATGTAACAACAAACAATTTGTGAATCAGGATATTCTGATTTAATTAGTTTCGAGTTCTTAAGAGAAAGATTGCAGCAAATAACACTACAATGAGCATTCTTATTCACGTCTCTTGATCCTACACAGTTGATAAATAAAACTTTTGTAGGACGCTTACCATCAGAAGGGCGCTTTAAATGTCCATAAGTTGGTCCATTTGGTGCGAGTATTCTCTCTAATTCTATTTGGCTAATAACATTATCATAAACTCCATATCCATAATCATCCCCCTCATAGAGGTCCCAACCAGTCGCAACGATAATAGTACCGACTTTAAGCTCAACTATCTTGTCTTGCTGACTAAAATCTATAGCTTGCTGTTCACACGCATCAACACATGCAAAGCACTCTACACATACATCCCTTTCAAGTTGTGAGATCGCAGGAACTGCTTGAGCAAAAGCGATATCAATAGCTTTTCTAGCTGATAGATGTTCATCAAAATAATTACTAGTATAAACAGGACATACGTCTGTACAGGTCCCACATCCAGTACACTTGGCTTCATCGACAAATCTTGCTTTTCTTTTTACTTTTACTGTGAAATTACCAATATATCCATCTACTTTTTCCACTTCACTGAAAGATAGGATATCAATATTGGGATGACGGTTTGCTTCAAGCATTTTTGGTCCCAAGATTCATATCGAACAATCATCTGTTGGGAAAGTTCTGTCAAGTTGACTCATTCTTCCCCCAATTGTAGTATTTTTCTCAACAAGATAGACCTTATATCCTGCATCCCCTAGATCAATCGCTGCCGATAATCCTGAAATTCCTCCTCCAACCACTAGAGCACTAGGTTCTACTGGAACAGTTTTGGTCGGAACATCTTCTAAAAGTTTTGCTCTGGCAATACCTGCTTTAATTAATTCTATAGCTTTTGCAGTTGCTCTATCTCTTACTTCTGGAGCTTGATGTACAAAAGAACAATGTTCTCGAATATTTACGAATTCTAAATACCTTGGAGGTAATCCCATTTCTTGTAATATTGCATGAAAAACGGGTTGATGGGTCTTGGGTGTACAAGCAGCAACTAAAATTCTGTTGAACTTGACTTCTGCATGTTTTTCTTTGATTTCACTAGATCCACCTTCAGTACACAAAGAGAGATATGGATAAGCCCAGACATTATCTAATTTATCAATTTCAGAAACAATCTTTGGAATATCTAATATCCCTGCGATGTTAATACCTCAGTGGCACACGAACACACCTATTCTTGGCTGATCTTCGTTAATTTCTTCTTTGGTCTGATTTTCAGACAAATTTACCACCTTTGGTTAAACCTAACCTCCTAATTTTTATAAAGTATGTTATCTCTTCGTTTCTTTGATTAAATATTTGATATGATTTTATGATCTTGTAAATAGTCTATATTATTAAAATTAAATTATTATAACAAGTAATTTCTCTTAGATTATTCTTTTATGAGTTTACTGGGGTATTTCTTTTCTAAGACCTCAGAAAATCAAGATCGACGAATTCCGTTAGAAATGAATTTTAGATTTTCAATTTCAATAATTTTGCATTATGAAATTATCAATATTGATCAAAATCCTTTTAAAACCAATTTTTTTCTTTTGAATTCATTCTTCATTTGAATTTATTTTTTCATCTTTATTCAATTTACTTTTAAGAAACGCGATATTTTTTTGAAGTGTCTTTGCTATAGGTTCATCCATCATTTGTAAATTGTCTAAGACTTGAATCGCTCCTTCAAAAGTTCTTAAAGCTTCCGGAAAATGAGAACGCTTATAGTACATTCCAGGGATATTAAAGAACTTGAAAGAGATTGATTGAATTGCAGCAATTAAAATCCAACCTAACATAAAATAAGTTAAAATCCATTCTAGGATTGAAATCTGGATAAATAGATATGTAACCATAAATAATCCTATGAAGAAGCCATAATATGCGAGATACTTCTTGAATGCGGGGCCTTTATACATTTTTGATTTAGGACCTTGATACATCAATACACTGTAGAGAACTATATAAACTGAGGAACCTATAAAACTAACACTTGCCACTGTTGTGTGAAATATTCGAAATGCATCAATATATGTCTCATCAGGAATTATGCCAACCAAGGCAATACATACATTAGTGATTATCGCAATTCCTGTAGCAAGTCTTCTAATACTTTCTTTAATATTTACTAATTCTCGTTCCAAATAAATGTAAAATGGGATAAGTAGTGAACCTGCAATAACAAAACCTATGCTAAATAAGGATTTCGCTTGAAAATTTCCTAACTCACTTATCATATTCTCTAGTAGCGTATAACCCGGACTAAATAAAGCAGTTATGGGTAAAATTATAACAAGAAATAATGTTCCAAATAAGCCAAAAAATACTTCCATTCTCCTACCTTTATATCTCGCCATATTAAATCCCTTCTAGATTTTATAGATCTCCAGGATTTTCTAATGAAATAATAGATAAAAAAATTTCTTAATAATAGTTAGGACTTAATTAAATTTTACCCGTTTTATGGATTCTTAATTTTATTCAAAATCCAAAATCATTTCTTTATCACCATCACTTTCTTTAAATCCGTATTTTTCATATAACGCTCTTCCCGCTTCAGTAGAATGTAAAATGACTGAATTAATACTTTTTTTCTTTATTTCTTCTATTAGTTTTTCAAGAAGTTTTGAACCGATACCTTTCTTACGCCATTCCGGTTTAGTATACATATTCATAATATATGCAAATTTTCCAGTAATATTGATAAAATGAGGTGGTTTTTGCATGAATGACAAACCACTTGTGGCAATGATTTGATTATTGATTTCTGCTAACCATGACATAAAATCACCCGTTTTCATTTTTTCTAAGAAAAATTCTCTTAATGTATTTTTGAATATCACCATTTCCTTATCGGATGGAAGATTTTGAATTTCTTTCAAAAATTTAATACGAAAATCTATTAACTTCTCTACATCGTCAAGTGTGGCTTTTCTTAGTGAGTACATAAGTTAGATAATTTTAAATTACTTTTCAGAAATTGTTTTATCTAAATCATGTGTTATCAATTTTGTATTATTTTTCTCGTTAAATTTCAATCGGCTCTTATTTAACTCATCATCAATTCCAGCTATTTTTTTAACCATATTTTTTCGAGCTTCAATATCATATTGCGTTGTGATAGCTATTTCTTCCATTACTGGACTTCCTCCTCCATGGTAGCTTCCAAAAAGATGGATTCCTCCTGTTGCTGAACATATCATATCGCCAACATACCGCCAGAATTGAGCAGCATTTTCTGGTGATATTTTTGGATTTCTAGTAATATATTTATAGAGTTTATCCCTCAATTTAGGATTGACAAAATCTCGTTCGTGGGGAAAGGTTGCTGGAATACCACCACAAATATCCGTAATTATCTCAGCTTCACGAAATACGTTTTCTCCCGTTAAACATCTCCCTACATTACAATAAATGGAGTTTGGAATGTAACTTCCTGGTCCATATGGGATAAATCCTACTCCAGGCATATATACTTCACTTTTTCCCAAATCAGAAGCAGTATACCCTGCAGCATAACCTAGTTCTGTGACCAATATTAACTCTGCCAATTTATGTCTGACATGTGTTGCTTTTGCTATGTTATTATATTCCGCAGCCAAAGCCGCTGTCCCCGTCATTATATCTCCAATTGCAGGTTTGCATCCTGAATAGCTATGTCGATGAAAGAGACCAAACAATAATGCAAGGGCACCTCCATGTTGATGTTCACCACATAAAAATACTCTTTCCCAAGGAACAAATACATCATCAAAAATAATATATGAATCTGTCGCTCCTGGTTGAAAACCACGTGGAAAGTATTCTCGCTTTCGAAAATTGTGAATAGTAACCACTTGGGTCACACCTTCATAATCTCCTGGAACCGCGAATGCAACAGCATAATCTTTATCTTCTGATCTTAATGCCCTTGTAGGGATAACCAATAACTCATCAGATACTGAAGCTTCTGAAATATGCAATTTACAACCACGAACTATAATTCCATCTTTTTTCTCTTCTACTACATGAACATACATATCAGGATCTGCCTGATCAGCTGGACGTTTAATTCTATCCCCTTTTACATCAGTTTGAGCACCAGCAGCAACTAAATCTTTTTGTTGGAAATTTATCAACCATTTTTTAAAATTTTCATGATAATGAGTTTCTCCATTGTTTGATTTATCCGCTTCATATGAAACATTATATACTGCATTTGCGGCATCACACCCCATACATCGTTGAATACATCCACCAACCTTTTGACATAATTTCCGTGTCATATCTTGCTTTTTATGAAGATCTTCAGTACTATGATGAATATTTGTAAATCTATTAATTATTTCGCCCGTAAGATGAGATTTAACCTGGATCAAATCTTTATATTCCGGATCATCAAAAGCATCAAAAGTAGTGCCAATTGTATTTAAACAATCCCTCTGAAGGGCATCTAGTCTGTCGATTTCTTTACCATTGTAATACAGATTTGGCTTCATTCGCCCTAGATCTTTCATATACTGTTCTTTAGTTCTAACCATTTCTTATCAATTTTTTAAATTAATTTTTTTGAAATAATTATTATCCTATTAAAATTTTAATGCATGATGTATTAAATTATTCTGTTTTACAATATTTCATAAATCATTTTTACTCCCGTAATTATTAATAATGACATAAATAATAGGTCAAATTGACAAAGTGAATTTAGACAGTAAATTTACTGGAAATGATAAAAATAGCATAAATACATTATAAATCAATATATATTGGATTAATGTAAAAATGGATTTACTGTTAGAATTAAAATCAATATAATAAAAAATAAATAAAATTAAAAAAGTTATAATTATCCTTCAGTTTCTTTCAAAATGTCTCCGAAGAGTCGTTTTACAGCATCGATCCGTTTCTCTTCACCAATCTGTTCAACATCCTTCAGTGAAATTGCTTCTTTTGGGCACACATCGATACATGCAGGATATCTTTCTCCTCGTTCAGGATCTATAAAATCTTCCTTCATGGTTTCACATAAATCGCAAATTAAAGCTTTTTGAGATTGAATGTGTAAGCTTAATACTCCAAAATCGCATGCTCTGATACAAAAAGCACAACCATTGCATTTATCATCATCGACGATTATTGAACCTGTTTTTTTATCTTGTTCCAAAGCTTTTTCTGGACAACTGCGAACACATGGAGCATCATCACATTTTTGGCAGGCTAAAGCAACATTCAATATTGGTTCAATTCGAACTCTATGAATTCTTGTATTTATGGGATTAAATTCTCCATCATGCACAAATGAACAAACTGATTCGCATGTTTCGCATCCTGTACATAAATTTGGATCTACAATTATGAATTGATGTACAACGCCGCCTCTTTTCTTTAGTTCACTTTTCGACATTTACTTTTTCCCTCCAGCAGGTTTTAATTTACCAATTACGAAATCTAAACCAAGAGATTTTAATGTATCATCAGTTGGAATTCCAGTTTTCGTATCCCATCCTCTAGCTTCATAATAACCACTTAATAGTTTCTGATATCCATCCTCCTTCAAAGTAACTCCTTTCGCAGGACCTTTTGTATGAGCTTGTTTAAAGAATCTCTCAGGAGGTTTATCAAGATCTCTAGTCCAACCTTCTCTTATATTAAAACACTTTGATAATGTAAGAATAGCATCTCCTCTTTTTTGTATAAACTCCTCTGTTACTGGAATCCCTGTAACTAATTCAAAAACTTTTGCCATTTCTGCATCGTCTTCATAAATACCACGTGTAAATTTGCAAATAATGTAAGAATCAATAATAGCATAGATATCTTCTAATTTTTTAATTGCTTGCCCTCGTTCAACAGGTTTATCATAACCAAATCTATCAAAATTACCTTTCGCATCAAGACCATACGCACCATTACGCAAGTGACAAGCGCCTCGAATAGAAACGCTCATTCCGACAGCAAATGAATTCATTCCATGAACATCGAACGCTGGAATTTCCAATCCTTTAATGTGCATCCCATAATAACTAGCATTTTTCCTTCCCATTTCTTCTAACCTTTTTCCAGCTTCTCTTGTGCCATCTCCGAAAATTTTTCCTGCAAAACCTTTTCCTAATATCATTTCTTCGGTAAATCTTACTAAATTAACTGTTGAACCAAATGGTAATTCATATCCAAGATCTTCTTTAGTTATTAGTCCTTCTTCGAAACATTCACAAGCCATAGCAGCTGTTACCCCTGCACTAATAGCATCTACACCTAAATCATCTGTTAATGATACACATTTAAACACTGTAGGCCAGTCATAATTTCCACAAGCAGAACCAAAACTATAACATAATTCTTGATCTATACTTGAGTATAGATTTGGCCAATGCGGATGATCTTTTGGTATTTTTGTAATATGATCGCAAGCAATACTACATTGAGAACAAGCAACTTTTTTCACTACCCAATCTTGGTTGAGAGTATCTCCTGTAAAGGTACCATCATCAACTTTATCCCATGTACCCTCACGATGATTAAAAGTAGGCATCATTCCAAGTTTATTATAACTTGTAATACCTGCTGGTGTACCTAAATCACGATATTTTGCTGTAGCAGGACCATTTGCAACCTTAATTAACTTTTTGGCTAATTTGAAAAACTCTACTGGCTGAGCAACAGTAATGGGTTTAGTCCCCCTAAAACATACCGCTTTAAGGTTCTTTGAACCCATAACAGCCCCCATTCCAGTTCTTCCAGCTTGTCGGTTGCGATCATTAGTGATACATCCCATATGACCTCCACGTTCTCCACCAGGACCAATAGTCAATATACCTAATCGATGATCTTGAAATTCTTCTCGAAGAATTTCTTCTGTTTCCCAACAACCTTTTCCCCATAGTTTATCTTTACATGGCACTAAATAATAATCATCATCATCTACAACCATATATACAGGTTCTGGAGCTTTACCTTTAAATATAATCATATTAATACCAGCTCGTCGAGCCTGAGCAGCAACGGAACCAGAAGAAATAGCCATTCCAAACATATCAGTTAATGGGGATTTTGCAAATACACCATATTTACTCGATGTTGGTAGAATTGTGCCTGGAAATGGTCCTTGTGCATAAACAAAAACATTTTCAGGACTTAATGGATCTACACCTGGTTTAAGCTCATCCCATAGAACTTTAGCTCCAAATCCATAACCTCCAATCCAATCACGACAAAATTCGTTGGATAACGTAGTTTTAGAAATTTTTCCGTCAGTTAGATCAACATCTAAACGAACTTGCGTAAAACCTTTCACTTTATCAGGAACAGATACTTCCTTAGTTTTACTCATCTTCAAATTCACAACTATATATGAGTTTTTTTTAATAGAAAATAATTATGAAAAAATAAAGTATCAAAATTTTAAAGGTTATTTGTTAATCGCAAAAAACTCTTTCTTTTTAATTATTTATTAAATTGATTTTGAAATTTTTTTCATTTACTATTTAAGTATTATTTTTAATAAGGAAAATAATAATGAGCAATTTTAAAAATTAGATCAAATCAAATTAAGAGAAATTTTAGACTAGATAAAGGATTTTTCCCAAAAAACTTGTAAGATCAATAATTTTTATTTCATTTTTTAATTCTCTATTTTCATTTAGATAACAATTAAGATGAGCGACGCATTTAGGGCATGCTGTGACTAGATATTCTGCTCCTGTAGCTATTGCTTGTTTTACCTTTTTTTCTTGAAGTTTTTTTGAATCTTGATTACATGAAATATATGCATTAACTCCACAACATTCTGCGTCTTGCCTAGTGTCTTCCATTTCGATTAATTCAACAGATGGAATAAGATTAAGGACTTCTCGAGGTGCATCAAATACATTACTTAGTCTCCCGAGTCTACAGGGATCATGATAAGTTACTTTAATTTTATCAAAGCTTGGGAAAGTTATCTCTTCTAATAGATTTTCTTTAAGAATATATTCAGAAATATGATAAATCTCAAAATTAAACTCATCATCACTATTAAATAATTTACTATATTCATTTTTCCAGGTATTGTATCCTTCTGCACAACTAAATATTAACGTTTTAACTCCAGCATCCTTAAAGAGTTTCACGTTGTATTCTGCTAGCTTTTTAAATGTATCAATATCTCCTCGCCAAAGACTATCGTGACCGCAACATTTTTCCTCTGATAAAACAACTGGAGTTATGTCATTTTGATTTAAAAGTCCTATAACACTTTTAGGGATCTGATAATAGTTAGGAGCATTTATTGAAGGCCATATATCCTGAATTCCATAATCACATATCATCACACCAGAATCGTTAAGTGCTTTTTCAAAATCCTCAGGAATCTGGTCAGAATTACAACAGCAGTTGCAATTCAGACATCTATTTGCTTCTTTTTTCGCTTGCTCCTCGGTAAAACCTAATTCCATTTCATCAAAACAAATTAATCTTTCAGATCCAGGCATAAAGTTCATATCCTGACATGATTGAGTTTGAATATATTTTTTTGGTATTGTGGATCGCTTTAAACCATTCTTTCGTATTCTTCCTTCCTTTAAGTCAATACCTCTAAGGTAGCGATCAATTGAATAAGCTGCTTCTCTACCATCTCCAATGGCATCAACAGCACACATTAGGGAATTATTAATTATATCGCCACCAGCAAAAACTCTTGGAATCCCTGTTTCATAAGTCAGATTATCAACAATAACTTTTCCTCTGTCTATTTTTAATTGATTATCTGTAGCAGCCTGAAGTGGTTCTGGATCAAGACCTTGCCCTATTGCTATTACGATATGGTCAACAACAATTTTATAATCAGAGCCATCAATTTTATTTAAAGGTCGTCTTCCTGTTTTAGGATCAGGTTCACCCCACTCAATCTTATAACAATTTAATGCCAATTTACCTTTTGGTTCTTGAGTAATTTTTGCTGTTGAAGTCTCAAAATGGTATTCAATTACTTCTCTCTCAGCTTCATGTAAATCTTTTAGTACATTTTTAAGCGCTTCTTCACTTAAAATATCTACTAAATCTGCTTTCGCTGCTCCGAGTCTGATAACGGTTTCAGCAACATCTACTGCAACAGCACCACCACCAATAATACCAAAAGTTTTGCCTTTAAATTCTTCGGGATTTTTTGAACACTTATATTTTCTTTCTAAGAGAAAATCAATCGCAACATCAACATTAGGCAAATCCTCTCCTTCAAGTCTAAGAGTCTTTGGGACATAAAGACCAACTGCGATAAAAACTGCTTTATAGCCTTCTTTCCAAATATCCATTAATGTGAAATTGGGTCCAAATTCTTTATTTAAAACAATTTCTACACCCATACTTTTTATAAATTCGATATCTTGATTAAGAGCCTCATCAGAAAGTCTGTATTGTGGAACTCCATATCTTACAACACCTCCCGTCTTATCTCCTTTTTCAAAAATAGTTGGTTTATATCCCATTCTAGCAAGAAAATAAGCTGCTGACAACCCTCCTGGTCCTGCACCAATAATAGCGACTTTTTCTTTAGTTTGAGCAACAGGTTTAATTCTACTCTGATTAGGATGTTCCACTTCCCAGTCAGAAACAAATCTTTTAAGCTCTCGTATTGCGATTGGTTCATCAAAGTGTTGTCGGTTACAATTTAAGGCACATTGAGCAGTACAAATTCTTCCACATAAGTATGGTAATGGATTAGTTTCTCTAATTAAGTCAATAGCTTCTTGATATTTACCTTCTGCTATCAATGATACGTAACCTTGAACATCAACTCCTGCAGGACATCCTACAACACAAGGAGCTGTACCAGTTAAAAAGGGAACACAACCCATAAAATATCCAATTTCACCTTTATTTGTTGTCTTTAACCCCGTTCCTTCAAGAAATCCGATTTTGTTGGTAAATTTAATCTTATCTTCAGCCATTAATTTCGGTAGACTTGAATATACTCTTTCATGGTGACAGCTCAATAAACCTTCTTCTAGTGGTTCATAATCCGAGGATAAAGAGCGTAAGTCCTGAATTATTTGAGTGAAATTAACACCTGTATCTTCTTTTGTCATTGGACAATAAATAGAACATAATCCACATGTAAGGCATTTCCATATATCATTATTTTTTAAAGCTTCTTCTGGTGTAAGAAACGTAAGATCTACAATTAAACTGCGAGGATAAAAAATGTTTAGAAATGCTGTAGGACAAACATTATTGCAGCGATTACAGTTATAACAATAATTGGCAGCATTATTAACTTTTTTAAGTATTTCTACTGATTCTACTCCTTTGATTTTTTCAATAGCAGTTTTGTCATTAGATTCGGTCATTTTATCTCAAATAAATAGATTTAATACTGTTTATTAGAAAGCTTGGGTTAATTTGAATATAACTGTTATAATTTCTTCATAAAAAATTTCTGTCAATTTATGATTTAGTCATGTCTTGAAGGCATACAAATCCTCAGACAATAACTACAATAGTTATTATCTAATATGCTCTGGATACATTTTGATCGATCTATATGTGTGATCACACCATTATCTTTTTCAACTGGAGTCTCATAAACAGAATTACCTCTGCATTCCCTGACGCAAGCACCACACTTCTCACAGAAATCCTTCAGTTCACTAAGGTCTCTTTCTTTAGTTTCAGGAATTTCTGCATCTGTTGTAATAATACTCCATCTTTGTCGAGGTCCAAATTCTGGTGATAATATTAATCCATTTCTACCCATTACACCTAAATTAGCAGCAGTAGCATGAGGACCATAAAGAAGTTTTCCCCCAAAAGGATGATGAGCTTCACTCTTATAACCCTGCTCTTTCATGTATTCTGATAATTTTATCGTAACGTCTCCTAAGACTTTGTAGACACGGAATACTTCTATCTCACAAATTGTTCCTGGAGCATTTTTAATCTTATCCCATTTCATTTCCATTCCGAGGATAATTGCATTTTTACCATAAACTTTTAGACCATTAAAAATATAATTCTCATTAACAGGCGTATATCCTATGAGATCTACGTTTAGGACCCTTGCTTTCTTTTCAAACTCTTCCCAGAAATCTGCTGAGGTTTTTGTTTTAGTATTATTTTCATTCCCATATTTTGTTTTCCGTGCTTGCTGGAAACCTTTAAATGTACCTCTAATATATTTACTAAACAATTTAGCAGATTCACGATCTAATACTTCTGCTGGTCCTAAACTCATGTTAAATAATTCTTTAGGCACAATAAAAACCAGATTTTTATTTTTTCCCACAAATGTTGGTTCAATTCCTACTTCAGACATCCTTAATCTCTTCCAAACTAAATTCCTTTAGTTTTTACATGTTTTTATACTGAATATAATATAAAGATAATGGTATTAGAACTAAATCTTGTTAATAAATTCTTAATTTACTTATTATCTCTATTTTTTAATTTTTTAACTACCAAAAAGCTTAGTATTACAATTATTGTATAACTCACACCAAAAAGCACACTTATTAATCTCCCTATAAAAATTGTTGGTGTTAGTGAACTTGTAAAATCAAATGGTTTCTCTGAAGGATATGGATCACTTGATTTGGCTAAACCATCAATTAAATATAAACCAATCCCCCACCAATCTGACCAATAATTACCTTCCTGTAAAGAAGTATTGCACCACATATTATGAAGTCCCGAATCTTTCGCCTGACTCGTGCCTTCAAGATTATTATTCATAAAAGTATTATGAAAGATAATATTATAATTACTTTCAACTATTACGCCATACCAACCATTACTCTCTATTAAATTTTGTGTAATTAAGCAATAATCTGGAAAATAAGGTCCAGGAGCACCTGCTAATAAAATACCTAAAAAGTTATTTGCTATTAAATTGTTTTGTATTAAAAAATGTCCACCTGAATTTGCTAACCAAATAACTTCATAATTGTTGAAAATATTATTTTCAAGAATTTTTGAATATGGTGACCTATATTCAACTCTAATACAACATATATTATCATATAATGTGTTATTAGCTACTAATGCAAAAGGACTGTCATTGAACTCTATAGCTTGTTCACAATCAGATATTACATTGTTTAAGATCTTAATACATGGTGATTTAGCTGTAAATATACCAAAATAATTATCTGAAGTAAGCGTATTATTTGTTATTATAATTGTATTTTCAGTTGTATTATAAATTTCTATAGCTCGATAATGAGCATAAATATAACAATTTTGGATTACCACATTTTTAGTAGTGTTTTCCAAATAAATACCATAATCTTTTATTGTTGATATTGATAGATTTTCTATACGGTAAGGATCACTTTCATTTCCTGATCCTGGAAAACCATAACTGATTAAATCTTGATTTGAATTTATACATATCACACAATTATTAGAATCTATAAAAGGAAATGTATTTGATTTAATTTCTTTTAGGAAAGTATCATCTATCAATCCTTGAAAATTGCAGATACTACTGTAAAACAATATTAAGCTTAGTACTGAACCAAAAATTAAATTTAATTTATATTTTTGAAATTTAAACAACTCTATAATTGGATTAAACTAATGAAGTAATAAGAGATAAAGTATTTAAAAGTTTCTTCACCGAGCTATGAACCTGTTATTATAACCTTATTTTTTCTTATTGTTTAACCAGTTCCACTTACTATTATTTTTTATTCACTCTTTGAGAATAGTATAAACAATTTCCTTATTTTTGTGTATACTGAACTCGATTTCATGATTATTGTATGCATCAATTCTCCTGGTTACTATTAAATGTTAAAATCTAAATTTTTTTAAGGGAAAGAATTACACTAATTACCTTTTTTGGAGTTTCATCTAAAAAAATTATCTCTTCTTCTCAACAACTCCGAAAACCCTTCGCCAATCTTTTAATAAAGGAAACCGTTCTGTTGCTTCTTCAATCCATGGAAGAGATCCCTCCTTTCCCATCTCACTAATCAGAATGTTTTTTGATTCAATTATTTTTTTGTAAACTTTATACTGTCTTTGTTTCCAATTTAAAATTTCCTTATAAGTTATAATCTCAAAACCACATTCTTGTAGAAGAGGTTGATAATCATTAATTGTTGTTAGTGTTTCCCAACATGTAAATACAAGTGACGCATCTGAACGAAGAATTCTGGCAATTTCATTCATTCCTTTTATTTTATCTTGTATATATGTAAAAGTATCAACACTTATCGCTCCATCAAAATAATTATTTGGGAAACTTGTTGAAGTAATATTCATCACATAAAATTCAACTTTACCTTCTAATCCAAATTCTGGTATGCGTTTTTTTGCTAGGTCAATAGCAACTTCTGAGAGATCAATACCAACATAATTTGCACTCATTTCACGTGCTATCCACAATCCCGGGCCTGCTTTTCCACATCCAATATCAAGAAAAGTTTCTCCAGGTTTAATCTTAAGATTTTTAACTATATTCTTCAAATCCGTCATTGTTACAAAACTATCAATAGCTAATTCCTCTGGATAATCATTCCCATAAATTTTTCGGAATATATCTCGTATAAATTGGCTTTGTTTTTGTTTGTACCAAAAATTAGCTCTTTCTTTCTGCTTTTGGATTTCAAGGTTTTTTTCGTTCAATCTATTTTACCTTAATGAACTCCTTTAATTTAAAATACGAAAATTTTTACTTCTATTTATATTAGATACATTGTAAAGATAATGGCTTTAAAGATAAATCCTTTTAACTATGATTGCCCTTTCTGTGGTAATGAATTAGAATCAAGATTTTCGAAATGTTTCAATATATATTGTCAAGGACAAAAATTCAATATTGGGAATCTTGTTATCTATCGACTCAATCCAGATTTAGGATTAGGGCGTATAATTAAAAAATTGGAAATTCCCAGCTCAAAATCTATCGATGATGATGATACTTACATCATTAACAAATATAAGGTTGCGTTCAAGAATAACCTCATCAAAATCATACATCCTATTGATCTTGTTCACTATGTTTTTGAGTTAAATGATAAAATTGTGACAAAAAATGGAATAGGATATATCAATACAAAAGATTTCATTATTCAAGATGGAGTCATATCATATGAATTTCTAAAGGAAGATGGCAAAAAATCTCAAATTTTTGAAAATGAGATTTATTCTAAATATGAGACTCCTTTAAGCACTTTAATTTCACAGCAAAATATTGATCCACCTATTAATTTTTTAATTAAATATTGGGCTGTCCTATTTTATTCCTATTACAAATCATATCAAATAAAATGTATAACAAATTCACGTTTGACGTTAATGCCTCATCAGATAAATGTGACACATAGATTATCTGAGGAGCATTTTCCTAGAATTATTCTTGCAGATGAAGTTGGACTTGGAAAAACTATTGAAGCTGGTATATATATTAAGGAGATGTTGGCAAGAGATTTAGCAGAACGCATTTTAATTATAGTTCCTGCTTCTTTAGTTAAACAATGGCATTTTGAAATGCAAAATAAGTTCAATATTGAATTTACAATATATGATGGGAAGAAAATAAAAGAATTAAAACGGAAAGGAAGTTATAAACACCCAGATATACTTCAAAATCCTTTTTATTATGATAACTTAATCATTTGTTCACTTCAATTTGCTCGAAATAAAAAGTATATTGAATATTTATCAAGTATATCTTGGGATATTGTGATTTTTGATGAAGCACACCATTTAAGAAGGTATCTCATAAATGCAATTACCGGAAATTATCGTGAGACTCTTAATTATGACTTAGCTAAGAATTTAAGTTTAAACTCAGAAAGTTTATTATTATTAACAGCCACACCACTACAACTTCACTCGTTTGAATTATATTCCTTAATTGAACTCATTCACCCTGAAAGTTTTGAAAATTTTAGTGATTTTGAACATTTTAGGAAGAACATGCCCTTTATCAACTTATTAATTACTAATTTGAATAATATTGATAAACTAAATAATTTTGAAGTAAAAAACACAATAAAACTTCTTAAAGATTTGAACTACATTGACAAAAATCAAAGCTTAAACCAAATTATTTCAAAAATACAAGAAGACACATTTAAGTTGGAATTATCAAAAAAAATTGAAGAAGATCATACTCTATCAAAATTTTTAATCAGAAACCGTAAGAAAAATGTTTTTACAGAGGATCTATTAAACAAAAGAATTGTTAATACAATAATGGTTAATCCTACTAAACAAGAATTAGAGATATATAACGAGATTCGACTATATTTAGCAAAAATTTATAATTCTTCATTAACCAAAGAAAATGCGGGAATTGGCTTTATCATAACTACCTTACAAAAATTATTAACTAGTTCAAAGCAAGCATTTCTTAAAAGCCTTGAAAGACGATTAGATCAATTAGATAGATATAAAAATATCTTTCTTGATACTGACACAATAAAAGAAGGAGACCCAGAATTTTATGAAGCAGAATTAGAAGATCAATTCCTTGATAATGAGATATTTGATTTATTTAATAGTAAAACTGCTAAAGAGAAGAAAGAAGAGGCATTTGATATTCTTAATCAAGAAAAAATTTTGAAGGAATATTATGATAAACTTAAAACTTTGCCATATGATTCCAAATCTGTAAAGTTAATTGAATTATTAGATCATATTTATTCACAAAATCCTAAGGAGAAAATCATAATTTTTACTCAATTTGTTGATACTCTAAAATTTTTAAAGACTCTGATTGAAAAAAATAATCCAAATTATGACATTGAATTATTTTATGGAGGACTTGATAAAAATCAAAAGGATGAATCAGTCGAAAGATTCAGATCAAGTAACAAGTTAGCAATTCTGATTTCTACTGAAATTGGAGGTGAAGGGAGAAATTTCCAATTTTGTCGTGTATTAATAAACTATGATTTACCATGGAATCCGATGAAACTTGAACAAAGAATTGGTAGGTTAGATAGAATTGGACAAGAATCAAAAGAAATTTACATTTACAATATTTTCATGGAGGGTACTGTTGAAACAGATATCATTCATGCTATTATAAAAAGAATAAATCTTTTCGAAGAATCAATAGGTATCTTGGAACCTATAATTGGCAGAATTGAAAAAGATTTTAAAGGAGTCATTTTTGCTGAAGAAGATGGAAAAAAAAGAAAAAAGTTAAATGAATTTTATCGAACTCTTGATGAAGAAATAAGAAAAGCTAAAGAGATTGAAATGCAATTGGATGATCTTATGATTGATAAGAAATCATTCCAGATGGAAGGACTAATTACTTCTTTAGCATCTTGTATAGATGTAAAACTTTCTCATAATGAATTATACCTGCTTATTAAGTTGTTTTTTAATAACCAAGAACATTTATATGGAACTCTTGAGGATATCCCGGAATTGGGCAAAGCAAATTTGAAAGATTTTAATTTTTATTCCAAAATTATTCTCAAAAATAATTTGTTAAAGAATCCAAAATATTATTTTCAAAATGAGTATCAAGGTACATTTAGTTTAGATCTAGCAAGAAAAAGAGAGGAAATAGATTTTTTTGCTTTAGGACACCCCTTAATCAACAACATATTAGACTTCTGCATAAGTGATGAATTTAAGGGAAATTTAAGTATTTTCTCACTTAAAAAGAGAGAAATAGAAAAATTATATGATATTAGTTCAATAAACGCTGACCTTTTATATCTCTTTGTTTTTTCAGTTAAATTTCAAGGATATATAATTGAAAATCAGATCCTTGCGATAGTTATTGATAAAAATGGCAAGGAAATTGTAAATTTTGCAGATATAATTCTAAACATACAAAATTTTAAAGCCATTTTCGAATTTACGAAAAATTCTAACAGAAATATGACAGATCCTCTTGTTATTGATAATCTTAAGCAAGTAGCGAAAAAAGTTATAAAATCTAAAACTTCGATATGGAAGAGAGAAATTAAAATTTTAAATGATTCAATATTTAGCCATGAAAAAAAGAAGAAAGAAAAAATTTATTCTCATAAAAAAAGAACTTTAACTTTAAGGTTAGAATCATTGTATCAAGCACTCGAAAGGAATAAAAATAAAAGACCCTCAGCCCGCCAACTTCATAATATAGAAAGGGAGTCAGACATTAAAAGAAAGCAAGACAGATTGGATAGAATAAAAAAAATTGAAGAGGAAATCAAGTTTATTGAACAAGATATAAGTTTAATTAAAAAAAAATTAGATAATTTGTCTTTTGAATATGAGGATCTTAGAAATGAAATGAATAAAAGAAATTTATCTAAATTTTATACTAATCTCTTAGCGATTGCAGTATTATGCTTTGATAACAATTAATATTTTATTTGCGTAATACTTTTTTTATCATCTTATTTGTTAAATTTGAGAAGACATCTTCCACATTTTCACCAGTTTTGGCAGATGTTTCAACATAAAAAGTATTTTCCTTTTTAGCGAACACTTCTGCACTTTCTCTTTCATAAAGTTCATCCTTTTTATCAATTAAATCAACTTTATTTCCTATTATTGCAAATGGTATTTCTTCGCTTGCATATTCACGCAGATCAGACAACCAATTTTCTAGCTCTTCAAATGTGTGCCATCGTGAGAGATCAAAAACGATTAGAGCGCCATTAGCTCCATCAAAAAAACTTTGTCTTAAGAATTTATATCGATCTTGCCCTCCAATATCCCAAATTTGCAACTTTATAGTATTTTCGTTTCTTTGAATAACTTTTGATAAAAAATCTGCTCCTATTGTCATTTTATATCGAAAAGAGAAATTGTTTTCAACAAATCGATGTAAAATCGAAGTTTTACCTACAGCTCCAGGACCAATAATAATTACTTTAAAAACATAAAGATGTTGCATTCAATTAAACCTACTCAATGTGGAGTGGATTTGCATTTTAATATCAGATTAATTTTATCTAGATTTATATCTGGTTAAAATACCCAAAAATCCTTTTTACTTATCTAATCTCAATTCGATATTTAAATATTTTCCAAATCATTGAGTTTAAATAGAAATTATTTTAAAGCTCGACAAATTAAAAAAATAACCCAAATTATTCTTCAGAATTTATTTTTATTATTTTTTTAGTAAGTTCTTTAAATGCTTTCTCAACATTGTCACCCAATCTTGCAGAAGTTTGGATATAAACACTGTTATTCTCACTAGCAAAATATTTAGGTCCAGTTTGATCTAAAATCTCTCCTATTTTAGGAATTAAATCAGATTTATTTCCTAAAATAATGAATGGAATCTCCTTATCAAGTAAATGATTCATATCAGCAACCCATTCTTTCATTTTTTCGAAAGTCTCGGCTCTTGAAAGATCAAAAACTATAAAAGCCCCATTTGTACCATCATAAAAATTTCTTCGTAGTATTTTAAATCGATCTTGTCCTCCAATATCCCAAATTGTAAGCATGGCAGATAACCCTTTCTTAAATTCAACTAATTTAGAACTGATTTCTACCCCTATAGTGAACTTATAATTAAAAGAGAAATCATTCTCAACAAATCTACGGATTAAAGAAGATTTCCCAACTGCCCCAGGCCCAATTACGATAATCTTGAGTGCGTAGTCATACATTTATAAAAACTAAGATTTTTAGATCAATTTTACTTATATTAATAAATTCTTTTTAAAATTATATCGAGTACTATTAATTAAATAGTACTAATTGAAAAATTTTATAAGTGAGTTAAATGGAAAGAGTTTTTTTAGGCATTTTATCTACAATTTTTTTTGTCAATTCTATAAATGCTTCATCAACGTTCTCGCCTGATTTAGCTGATGTTTCGATGTATATACTATCATTACGTTCCGAATATTTTTTCGGTTTTTCTTTATCAATAACCTCTCCAATTTGAGGAATTAGATCGGATTTATTTCCAAGAATAACAATCGGAATTTTTCGGTTAAGTATTTGATTCATATCAGTAATCCATTCCTTCATCTTAGGATATGTTTGAGCTCGGGAAAGATCAAATACTACCAGCGCGCCGTGAGTTCCCTCATAAAAATTACGACGTAAATTTGCAAAGCGGTCTTGTCCCCCGATATCCCATATTATTAATCTTGCTTTTTTATCAGGTCTATATTCAATCAACTTACTTGAAAAATCGACGCCAATTGTAAATTTATATTGTAACGTGAACTTTTCCTCTACAAATCGTCGAATAAGAGAGGATTTTCCTACAGCTGCAGGCCCTATGACGATAACTTTGAATAATAATTCCGTCATTTTAAAAATAGGGAAAAATAATTATTTCATTATATATTCATTTTATAGAAACTTATTAATTTATATGATTTTATTCAAAAACTAAATTATATTTCTTACCATATTTTTTGAATATCTTTGTTCCTCCTCCTTCTTGGAGGATTTGAAATGTAGCTTCTGAATTAATAATCTTCATCCCCCCAATAATATCAACACCATAATCAAATAAAATATCTGGAATCATGCTCGCTGTTGGACCAACCAATATAATTTTCCGAGCTTTTCTTCTAAATTTTTGTAGAATTGATTCAAAAGTGTCATTAATTAAACTAGTTCCAGTGCAAAATAAAATGTCAACAAATAAATCCTCATCATTTAATTGATTTAAGTTCTGTTTCAAATTAAACGTGTTATCTTCTAGTGAAATTGATAAACAATCCTCCACAATGGTAATATTTTGGGAGATCTTACCTACTTCTTGAATTAGAGGTTTAATGAACCCTATAAACGAGACTTTCGAATTTTTGTTGATATTTAAATGATCTAAAATACTTCCTTTAAGTTTTTTATATGGATTAATTATTTTTAGGATATGTTGAGATATTGCATTTAAAGTAGCAATCCCAATTATTTTTTCTAAGCTTGGGGATTTCAGACTCCAATTAAGTAATTCATTAAGGGGCTTATTAGTAAGTTTTCCAGCAAATGATATTTTGCTACACTCGGTTTTATTTATAATTGTTGGTAATGTTGAAGCTAAACCTAAAAAAGGTTCATAAGCATAACCAGTAACTTCTACACCTGTGTATCCTAATCCAATCACAACTTTTGTTACTTTAGGAGGAACAATCTTATGAATTCTATAAATTTGCTTAACTAGATTAATTGTCTTTTCTAAAATCATACTATCTGTTTATGGAATTTTATCATTTTGTATCTAATTCATAAATCGTATCACAATATGAATCTCCTGCTGCTATAGTTTTAACAATTTTAAGTTTGACATCACCTTTAACAGCTTCACGGAAATATTCATGATCAATAACCATTACAGCTTCACATAATTCTCTTGAAGTATTTTCAAGGCCAAATGGACATCTTGTACCACGGATTTGAAACTTTTTATCAGATATCGAAACTACTTCTACAAAATTTTGATCAAAACTTTTAGCAAATGCTTGAGCAACAGTTGAAAGGTTATTATTTGAGACTTTTTTTTTAATTTTAAGACCTAACGATTTTCCTTGCTTTTTACAAACGTCTTTGATTATAGGAAGTGCTTCATCTCCGAATTTTTCATAGATAGCTTTAATTAGTAAACCTTGAGCTTCAATTGGATTTGAAGGTATTTTTTCTTTATTATTTTGATTCATGTTCTAAAAATTATTTTTTGATACTTATGGAATTAATATTAATCATAAAATAATTAACTAATTACTTTATTTTTAGAAGACTATATGCTTTTAACTTAAGATTTTTTATTTAATATACAATTTTACACTAATAAAAAATTAAAAATTTGAAGCGTTTTAAAATGGAATATATTATTATTGAAAATGAAAAGATTGGTCAAGTTAAAGCTAAATTGCTATTGGATAAAAATCCTGAAACGTGTCAAGCCATCTGGGATGCTCTTCCCTTTAATGTTAAGTTATCAAGATGGGGTGAAGAGTTGTATGGTGACTGTCCTATATCAATTCCTGCAGAAAACTCTCAAACCGAATGTGATATTGGAGATGTTGGTTATTGGATTAGCGGTCAAGGGTTCTGTATTTTCTGGGGTCCAACTCCTGCAAGTTCTGGAGATAAACCGGTAGCTGCAAGCCCGGTGAATATTTTTGCGAGAATTGAGGGAGATTCTAAAGCAAATTTCAATCAGTTTTCTACTTTTGAGGGAATGATAAAAAAAGGAGAATGATTAAAAAAAAATTTTTTTATTTCTAATCTTATGTTATCAACGTTTTAGAGATTTAAGTTTCTTTTTTTCCTGATTTTCTTTTATAGATAAGATATCTCTTATATCCTAAAACTCCAAAACTTAAGATTATCATTATTGTAAATGTAATAAGAACGCCTAAATTTTGAAAATCTGTACCGATAAGAACTCCATGAATGTATGCAAGGAATAATGCTACATAATTTAATGCATGTATAATTCTCCAGCTTTTAATTAGCTTTTTCCTCAGAAGTGATCCAAAAATAGCAATATATATTAAAATGAGTGCTAATCGACCCCCTAAAGACCAAAAACCGTACCAAGAAGTAAAATCTGGCACAAATACTGCTATATTGTCAACAGAAACAGCATATATTAAAGGATGAAGTGTAACTAGTAATAACCCCGTTATTGAATAGATATGATGTATTTTAACAAAGGGTTTTCCAAAAATCTTGTACAACTGAACAACAAAGGGTGTCATCATTGTTGCTATAAACATTGAAGTAAATCCAAAAATTGCTGCAAATCTGACAAAAAAGTCAGAAACACTATGAAATGGAGTCGAAAAGAACAATACTATAATTAGTATATACAATCCGAGAGTTGGTAAAATTAGATATATAGCTTCTTTTTTAGGTGGTGGCATATAGTTTTTCTTTATACATTCTTTAATAATTTTTCACATTATAAATTAAAAATTTGTATTAAAGGAAAACTATGCATTTATATAATAATTCGACAAAATTCTATTATAATAGAGGTGAATGAAATTTCTGAAATTGAACATAATAGTGAGAAAGTCCTTGAGGAAAGGCTAAGAAGCACAATTGAAGAAGAATTCCAGGAAAAAGGAATGAAGCTAAGAAAAATAGCAGGATTGATTTTAAGTGGAATTCCAGCAATAATTTATCTCAGCAATGGATTGATTTCATTTGGATCAGGCGGAGCTTATAATTTTCTTAGCATTCCGTATTTGATTTCGGGAATAATTGCATTAATAGGAACTATAATAGGAGTAAAACTAATAAAACTGGGAGGGACAGTTATTCTTATATCGATAATTTTTGCCTTCTTTCTCTCATTACTCTTTTTTAATTTTCCTTATCATATGGCTCTTCAACTAATTATTTATTTATTACTACCACATTTTCCAATACCTTTTTTTCCATTTGGAGTGTTGCTGATAATTGGTGGAATTCTGTGTGTAATAAGTTCTGATCAATAACTAAGTGAAAAGCAAAATTGAATTAAATTTGATTAAAGGCTTTAAGTTTATAAGAATAGCTCTATTTACTATAATCTTTAATTGGTTTCATGTAGTTTTTCTTAACCCATCATTTAATAATTCTTCATATTATGATTTTTTTAAAATACCAAATAAATTAAACATTTAAATAATGATAAATAAAGAATAAAAAATATAGACAAGAATCATATTAATCATAATTTCGATAATAATTACTGTAAACTTTGGATGGAAGATAAAAATAGTATTAAGTTAATAATTTTAGCCTCTATATTTACGATTTTGATTTATGTGGCATTACCTTTTATTATTTTAAGTTACTTAACCCATTGGACATTTGGTTCAATACCAACATTAATAATGTTTGTACCGTCATTAATTATTATTTCAATTTCAATAATTTTTATAATTCTACTAAACTTTTGGCATATTGAGCCAAGTAAAAAGATATTAATCTGTCGAAATCTCTCTTTCGCCCAAATGTTGATGAATATTTTTTTCTTTGTTTTATTTGCTGGATTTTTTTTTGTAACTTACATATTTGGTTTTTTGTTAACCTTAATAATTTTCTCAATATTAAGACAAAAACTAAACGAAAAGAGAGCTTATGTAGTAAAAGATATCACAATACGTCGTAAAAACAATGTAATAGTTCTTTTGGTCCTTACTATACCTCCTTATGTTGGAGTGGGAGCAATTCTTATAGGTGCTATGTTAAGCTCCTTTTTAGAAGCACAATTAGCGATTGCTACACTATTAAGTTTTTTTGACTTTTTTGGATATCAAGCACTAAGTTTTATCACTTTCATTATTATTCCTGGAACAGTAATATTAATTTTGAATATTAAAGAAATAGAAATAACAACGCGATTTCTTGTTGGGCGAAGTCTGTCATTAACAACTCTAATATTTGCTTTCTTTTGTTTAGTTTTTAGTATTTTATTTGTGTTTTTATATGGAATATTTTTAGTTATTATTCTTTTATTAATTGGATTATATGCAATTGAATTTATAATAAGTCTTCTAGTGTTTCTTTTCCTACGTACAAAAAAAAAGCAAATCTTGTAAATAAATTTAAATTTTAACAGATTTGTATATAATTTATACAGAAAAAAATTTATTGGTTAATCAAATGAATAAAAATTATCTCTTGCCTTTTAACTTGGATAGAGTAAAAACCAAATATCGTCTCATCCACCCAAATTATCTAGCTTTTTTATTAATTACAATAATGACTCAGAATTTTTTAAGGTTTTGGTTTAGGTAGAGTATGATCTAATTCAGATTACTCAATTTTTAAATTTTTTTATCTGTAATTGGAAATTACAATTTACCTCGTAATAATAAAAATTGGGAAAATTATGAAGTCCCTAAAAAAAATTGGAAATGTTTTATCATTACTTTTTTGCCTATTATTAATAATAATTTCATTTGCAGTGGGATATCTTATGGCGTTAATTGCTCCATCTGCGCTAGATAGTGTAACTACACCTTATATTATTCCTTTTGGCAGAGTATTGGAGATGGCAATTTTCGGGTTGTTTTTTGCCAATATTTTTATGACAATTGGGATTGTCGGTTTAAAAAGCGAGCGTCGATTGATTGTATATGGTATAGGAATCGTAATAATCGCTATATATAGTATTATTGAAATATTGTTGTTTGATCAGATGTTTAGGTCCCATTTAGCTATAGGCGGAGGAGGTGAAGGGCCAATAGGTTTGGTTTCTTTTATTGTTACCTTGGTGTGTATAATAGGGATGTTGGTTGGATATTTAATCATAATCATCGAAGCAAGGCTAGATAAGAGAAAAAAATAGATTTTGAAAGTAATGGTTCATATGTTGTAATATAACAAGATACCCTTAGTATCATTTATCTTAGCGGAGTATGTAAAAATTTAAATCCCATTTCTTATCTTGCCACTTTCATTAACCCCTTTCTCTTCAAAAATTAATAATTTTATATATTATAACTTAAGCCATCTTATATAATACTGAGAGAATATATAGATAATATCTCATTAATATGAAACATCGTGAAAGAGGGATTTCACGAAGTTAAGGTATTAATTAATTCTCAGAAAAGTTTTCTTTGATATTGGATGTTGAATTTAACTTTTTATTGGATGATTCTCATATTTTCTGAAATTCAATAGTAATAAAATTTACATAGTAGACTTTCAGTTTAAAATTCATTCATGATACAATTCTTAGATGTGGAGATCTTCCTTATTTTCTATTAAAAGAATATTTTCAAAAGAAGATCGATGAAATATTAATAACTTCCAGTTAAATCTGACAATTTTCATTCTTTTATTCATTTATTATTCCCAATTCCTGTAATATTCTAAAGGAATGTCTCACATAAGGATAACTAACAGAACCGCTTGCCATCATACCCATCTTTATTGCATCTAAAATTTCTGATAAACTTGATTTTACTTTTATGCATTCTTTGATATGAAATTCAATACATTCCTCACATTTTGAAACAATTGAAATAGCTACCATAGCTAATTCTTTATATTTTTTAGGAATTGCTCCATCTGAAAAAGCATCATCATCAATTTTTCCAAAATTTTTGAAAAATACGTCTGATTTTTTCATCAAATCCATTAATTGATTTCTTTCTCTCTCAAAATCATTATCTTTCATCTCTCTTAACATCTCTTGGAATTCAATAATTTTTGATTTTTTCCATTCATTTAATATCAATTTTGAATTCTAAATAATAATATCCAATTTAATTATAATAATGAATACAACCTCAATAAGATATAGACCGGCTGAGATTTCAGATACATTTGGAATAGTAAAAGTATTAGTTGATACTTGGAGATCCACATATTCACATATAATTTCCAAAGAGACTCTCCAGAAAAGAACATATGAATATATAGAGCCAAGATGGAGAGAAAGGATTAAAAATCTAACTAAAGAAGATGTCATGTATGTAGCAGAAAATGACAAACAAGGAATTGTTGGAATTATTTGGGGAAGGACTGAAATGTTAAATCCAATTGATAAAATAGTAGATTTAGAAAAATTCAATGGTGAATTATGCGCAATTTATGTATTAAAGAATTATCAAAGAAGAAAAATTGGAGTTAATTTGGTCTCTCGAGTAGTTAATTACCTTTTAAAACATAATATACATAGTATGCTAGTATGGGTCTTGAAGGAAAATCCTTATAAAAAGTTCTATGAAAAACTTGGAGCAAGATTTATTGTAGACAAGTTCCTGGAAATTGAAAATGAAAAGTATCTCGAATCTGCTTATGTTTGGGAGAAGATTGAAGATATATTTCCATTAAAATGATTGGTGTTAAATTGGATATCCTGAAATTAGATATGCATGACATTAAATTTATTAAAATTATCTTATTTTTTTGGTTATTATGAAGAATAATGAAAGTATCAAGGAGTATGCAAAAGTCCAATATAAGAACCATCAAAATTTAAACAACCGGATGAATCTATGGTCATACGGATCAAACCCCGTGACCCTACAAGAATGGATTTTTAATAAAATTCAACTTAAGGAAGACGAGAACGTATTAGAATTAGGTTGTGGAACTGGAGAATTATGGCTTGAAAATTATAGAAATATACCCTCATCATGCTCAATTACTTTATCAGATTTTTCAGAAAAAATGTTGACTCGTGCTAAAGCTAACTTAAAATCACTAGATCTCCCAATAAAGTTCGAAATTATAAATGCAGAAGAAATTCCTTATCCAAATCAGATTTTTGATGTAGTTATTGCATGCCATATGTTGTATCATGTACCGAATTTAGAAAAAACTCTTTTATCCATAAGTCGTGTACTAAAACCTAATAGTAGGTTTATCACGACAACAGTTAGCCAAAAGCACATACAAGAATTAACAGACTTTCTATCTAAATTTGGCTTATCTTCAGGATTTAGGGAAGAAAAGAGTCAATTCTTTGGTGAATTTAGAAATGAAACAGGGAGAGAGATACTAAAACCATTTTTTAGAGATATTGAGTTATTTGAATATATAAATCCCGTGAATATTACATTTATTTCCCCATTAATGAATTATATTGATAGTATGTTTCCAAAGGAGTACTATCCTAATTATCGATCGATTAGATCTCAGATTGAGGATGCTATCTCAAAAATTATTGAAAAAAAATCTAAATTTACAATTACAGGTATTACTGGGTTATTTAAGTCTAAGAAAATAAACTCTTTATAATCATTATTTTTCTCGAACTCAGATATCTAAACTCAGATATCTAATAATAAAGTTAAAGACAGTAAATTTATATAAAACTTAAGAGATATATAGGATAATATTTCATCTAATTGAATATATAAAAATTGAAACAGGTAAAAGAGTTATGGAAATACAATATGGTAAAATGATTTTACATGGAATTATCGCAGCTATATTTTATCTCGTTGTCCCTCTTGTATTAATTTTTGTTCTTGAATTTTATGGCATAATGACCTTCGCGGAGAGTTACCGAATTGGAGTAATTGTATTTGGTATTATAGGAATAGTTTTCTCCGTCTTACGATATGCTTTTCCTGAAGATACCCTAGCTAATCGTCTTGTGAGATTTGGGTCAACTGTATATTCTGGACTATGGTTATTTTATCTTTTTGGAGGTTTTGATCCTACAAGAAGGTTAGGTACATATTACATCAATACTCAATATCTCCAAGTATTTTTGGGTTTACAATTTATCGCTTGGTTATTATTTATTTCAACAATAATAACAGGCTTAAAATATTTAGTAGAAGCTATTGAGCTACGAAATAAAAAAGAATATCAAATTAAAGTTAAAAGAAATTTTAAGGTAAGTACCCTCTTTAAAATTTTTGGGACGATTGCAACATTAGTTGTGGCAGGTTATTTTGCAAGTATAATTTTTAGTGGATTAAATCTTAGAGTAAATCTTCATGACACATTTCCTCCTCCTTATCATGATGATGGAGGAACTCCTGGAGTTCCATATACAGATGATACTTTTATTATTACAATTCCTTTTGATGTAACCAATAATGGATTATATGCTATAAATAACGTAGTTTTAAATGCTGAAATTTGGGTTGTAACTAGCAGTGATCCTGTTCTACTTCCTTTTGATACAAAAATAGGTGGTTCTCCAGTTCCATATCAAAACACTTTTCATTCATTCACACAGACATTAAATCAGGAGGTTAATGTAAGTATTGATCCAAACTATATAGAAGGACTTTTTACAGAAACAGCTAGTTTGTTATTTAAAATTACATTTTCTACTCTATATGCATTAATCTTCATCAATTTGACTGTATCATTACCAATTTCTTGGCCATAAATCTAATCCAAATTAAATTTTTTTTTTGTCTTTCTCATTTCTTAAATGTTATAAACGAAAACATCATCGAAATTCTACTTGAACTTATACATAATTCTATAGAGTTCTTCCTTAGTCTTCACATTTCCGATAATTACGCAATTATTTAAATTTATGTTTGTAGAATTTATTGAAGAATTATTACCTATTATACAATTATTCATTTTAATGTTTTCACCGATTAGAGAGTTATCAAATATAATTGTGTTAGAGATCTCGACATAATCACCTATTTCAACATTTTTTCCGATATATACATTAGGTCCTAAAAGCACATCATCTCCAATTTTTACATTTACTTCTAAATGTACAGGCTCTATAAATGTTGGATAATCTCCAATGTATTTATCAATTTTACTCTTTTTAAGATATTCTTTTAAGAAATTATTCAATAATTCACGGATTTGAGATCGAGAATTCAGATCTAAACTGCTAATAACTTTTTCTATCTTTTTTAATGCATCTTTCATATTAATCATTCCAATAGTTCTACAATTCTAAGGCTTTAATTAATTTATCTACATTCTTCCCTTCTTTAGCACTCGTAAGAATAACTTCTATATCTGGATTAAAATTTTTTGCATCTTTTTCCATCTTATCAATATCAGTTCCTAATCTCTCTAATAAATCAATTTTATTAATTACAGCAATATCAGAAATTTTAAAAAGCATTGGATGCTTTTCAATAACCCATTCTCCTTCTGTAATTGATACAACAGTTATCCTTTTATCAGTCCCTAATTTAAAATCAGAAGGACATATTAAATTACCAACATTTTCAATAAAAATTAAATTATAATTATCTAAATCTTGATTGTCTAAAACCTGGTGAATGTGATAAGCATTTAAAGCACATTCTCGACCAGTATTAATTTGAATAGTTTTAACATTGTTCTTTTCGATTCTATCAGCATCGACTCTGGTTGTGATATCTCCACAAATAACTAAAATTTTATACTTTTCAGATAATTTTTCAGTTATTTTCTCTAAAAGCGCTGTCTTTCCTGCTCCAATTGCTCCAACAACATCAATTGATTTTATTCCCCTCGCATTCAGTTTATTGTTTATTTGCTCTGCTAATAAATCGTTATCCTTTTCAACTTCTTTCTTGGTTTTTATAACAAGATCTCTGACTTCCTCTCTTGCTAAATTGATGCTTTCTAGTTCTTTAATTCTTTGAACTTTTTGTTTTCTTTCTTCCGACATATCTTTGAATAATTAAAAATATAGACTTTTAGAATTATATTTAGAAATTAACAGTAAAAAAAAAATTATTTGGTATTATAATTATAAAAACCTTTACCAGTTTTTACACCCAATTCCTCTCTAGCAACCATTTCTTTAAGTAAACTTGGAGGTTCATCATCGGGTAGACCGCTATTTTTGTAATACGACATCTCTATATCATAGATCACATCTAATCCTATTCTATCCATGAATTGAAAAGGCCCGTATTCATTTGTAATAAAATATTGACAAAAGATCTTCCATGCTTTATCCACGGTTTCTATGTCAGCATGATCCCCTGCCCATATTTTTAAGCAATCTTTTTTGATAGCTCTCCATATTCTATTAAGCACAAAACCATAACATTCTTTCTTTACTTCTAGAGGGGTAATATCAATACTTTCTAACCATTTTATTCCTTCTTGGAATGTCTCATCACTAGTTTGTGTTCCCCGCATAATATCTGCCATTGGCATTGTAAAAAGATTATAAAAATGAATATTCAATAATTTATCTTTATGTTTAACAATATCCTCAATTTTCGAAATTGGTATTGAGGAACTATTAGTACTTAATATCGCATTAGATGGAGCAAATTTATCAATCTTGGAAAAAATCTCCCTTTTTAATTCAATTTTTTCTGGAACAGCTTCAATCACTAGATCTGCATCTTTAACTGCGTCAGAAATCGTGGAAAATAATCTAATTTCAATATTTATTTCCTTTTCTTCGACTTTTTTTTTAACTTCTTTAATAAATTCATCTAATCCTTCAATATTTATATCAAATACATTTATATCATATCTAGAAAGAGCAGACTTTTCTATTACCTGTTTACCCATATAACCTGCTCCAATTACTGATATTGTCTTAACTCTTTTAGTCATTTAAACACCTTTTCTTTACTTTTAAGCTATTCATAATTGTTAATATAAATATTACTAAATTTTAAATTGATTTCCATAATTCTCTATTATATTTTTAAGAGTGTCTAAAAAATAATCATTTTCTCTTACAGAACCAATCGTTACTCTAAAATAGCCTGGACTCAATTGGTTAGTTGCATCATGAACTAGTATTCCTCGCTCTGCAAGCATTTCTGATATATTTGATATATTGGATTTAATTAAAATAAAATTAGTATAACTTGGAAAACAGATAAGGTTTAGATCTGTTAGTTTATCTACAATACGTTTTTTCTCATGTTCTATCTCCTTAAGGTAATCTTTCATAAAATACTGATGTTCTAATGCACTCAATCCAGCAACTACACTTGGATAAGGTAACATAATGTCTAATCCTCGAAATTTTTCGCGTATTAAATCACCAACAATCATATATCCAATTCCTGATCCTGCTAATCCAAATGCTTTACTTAACGTTCTTACTACAGCAAGATTAGGATAATTGGATATTAATTTTACATAGCTTACTTTTGAGAATTCGAAATATGCCTCATCTATCAATAATATTGCATTTCTATACTGTAAGATTGTTTCAATATCATTCTGATTAATTATCAAACTTCCAGTTGGATTATTTGGATTATCGAATACTAATACCGAGGGAATATTCAATTGATCAAGCAGAGCATTAATTGGTAGCTTAAAGTCCGGCTCTTTCAATCGTATTTTAATTAAGGAGCTTTCGGCATTTTGAGCAGAATTATTAATAATAATGAAAGTGGGTTCAGCTATTATGATTTGTCTATTATTAGAAAATAAAAAAATAAATTCCTTTATTAGTAGATCCGAACCAGAACTTAAAAAAATTGATTCTTGTGGGACACCTGCATAGTTAGACAATTTTTCAATTAATTTATTTACTAAATTTTGTGGTGTATATCTATTTATCAACTCAATCGATTCCTTTACTGGATTTAGAACACTTTTTGGAGGTGTTTTGTACATTTCATTCATATTCAACCTAATATTCATAATTTTCAAACCATTTAACTATAAATACAAAATTAAAGTAAATTCACCCAAATCTTATTTACCTAATTAAGATAATATCGAATATTGAATTAAAAATGTTTTTTTATTGAATCAATCTATAATATCTATTAATCTAAAAATTTATTTTAATTTAGATACAAAAGGGGATAATTAAAAATGCCTACATGGTATGAATCACAAGTAATTAAGGATTTGATGCCAATTCTGGGTGCTAGAGCTGTTAGAGGATTGGAAACTAATTATTTCTTATCTAGAATTTATACTGGTAAATCAGCTGTGCTTAAAGTGGCAAGATATCTAGAGGCTACCATTGATAAAGAAGATAGAAGGGCACTAATTATCACAGATTCATTTACTAAAAAATTTGTTAACAATGTTAAAGAATATCTTGAATTAATTAAAATGGATTACAAAGTATGGTCCAATGTTTTACCAGAAGTTCCAGTATCTACTATTGATGAAGCTGCTGAAGCTTGTAAAGAATATAATCCAACAGTCATTATTGCCATAGGAGGAGGAAGTGTTATGGATACAGCTAAGATGACTTTAGTAAAATATGAGAGACCTGATCAAAATCTCTTTATGATCTTACCAAGCATTGGAGCACCGCTTGGCTTACGTAAAAAGATAAAATATTTAATTGCTATCCCAACTACGTCAGGAACTGGTTCTGAAATTGCTACAGCTGCTTTAATTACTGACACTTCGAGAGATCCTCCTAAAAAAATAGAAGTTGTTCATGAGGAATTAATATTTGATATGACTATATTGGATCCGGATTTTGTGAAAGATTTACCACAATTTTTGACAACTGCTACTGGTTTAGATGCTCTAGCACATGCTATGGGCTCATTTACTACCAACTGGGGCAATCCTTATTTTGATGCAAGTAATAAAACTACGATTCAAGAAATTATTAAATATCTTCCAAGAGCTTATAAATATGGAGGAAAAGATATAGAAGCTCGTAGTCATTTACAAGTAGCTTCTACTTTAGCTGCTTTCGGTTCTTATGGAAATCAAGCACCAGGGATAAATCATGCCTTAGGTCATAGCTTTGGAAAAATTTTTAGGGTTCATCATGGTATTTCTGTAAGTCTATTTTTATCTTATGGAATTGCTTTTAAAGCTAAAATAACTGATAGATGGATAGATTTATGTCAAATTTTCAGTATTGAAATAAAAAATAAAAAAAAACATGAACTCCTGAAAGAGTTAATAGAAGCTCTTAAAGATTTCATTACTTCAGTTGGGGGTTACACGTGTGTAAGGGATCTTAGAGAACCAAAAATAGAAGAAGAAGACTATTTTGGAAAAATTGACAAATTAGTTGATTATGCTTTAAATGATGCAGTTACATTAACTTCTTATCGTCCTATTGATGAGGAGCTTTATAGAAAAATCTTTGAATATGCTTGGGACGGAAAATTTATTGATTTCTAAAAATAAAGTTAAGGATATAGAATGAGTAAAGAATTTTATGGTTATAATGGTAAAGTTGCGTTTATTAATTTAAGTCATCAAAATGTTGAAATTGAAGATTTGGATGGCACAATTGCAGAGCAGTACCTTGGAGGTACGGGTTTAAGTGCTAAAATAACATATGACTTATTATCCGAAGAAGACTATGATATTTTAAAGGAAGATCCATTTTATGAAAAAAATCCTCTAATCTTCGCCACTGGACCTGTAACTGGGACTATTAGGCCCTCATCAGGTAGATATTCTGTAACTGGCATATCCCCATTAACTGGAATTTGGGGTGAAGGAACTTCAGGTGGCTTTTTTTGTATTTCACTAAAAAATAGTGGATTTGATGCAATTGTGATTACAGGAAAATCTAAAGATCCTATTTATTTTTATATTCACGATAAAAAAATTGAATTTAAAAATGCCAGTAATCTTTGGGGCAAAAACACTTATGAAACGCAATCTTTGATCAAAATGGAGTTAAATAATGAAAGAATAAGAGTCGCTACAATAGGAATTGGAGGAGAAAATCTAATAAAATATGCAGGGATTATTAATGATGAAGGAAGAGCTATAGGAAGATGTGGATTAGGAACACTGATGGGATCAAAAAATTTGAAAGCAATTGCTATTCATGGTACTGAAAAAGTTAAGATCGCAGATCCCGAAGTAGGAAAAATACTATTAAAAGAAGATAAAGAATCAAAAATAGGAAATCTACTTAAAACAACAACACCACTTTTATATACTTTATATGGAACAAATTGTTATCTTGACATTGGAATGGCTCTTGGAGATACTCCTGCATATTATTTCACAGAAACAGAATTTCCTGCAGAAAAATTGACTGGAAAAACATTGAGAGAGTTGTATCCTGTTTTAGATTATGGTTGCTCAGGATGTAACATGAGATGTGGAAAACAAACCATAATTGAGGATAATGGTAATGAAATAAAAGTTGACGGGCCTGAATATGAAACTGTTGCTGCGTTTGGACCACTATGTGGTGTTTTTGATTCAAAAGATGTTATTATGGCAAATCATTTATGTAACCTTACGGGAATTGACACAATTTCAGCTGGTGTATGTATAGCATTTTTGATATATTTAGTAGAGAATAAGATTAACTTATCAGAAATTAAGAAAACTCTAGTGGATATCAAACTTGACGAGATAAGATGGGGAAATGGTAAAGTAGTATTAGACTTGATAAATAAAATTTCTAAAAAGCAGGGTGTTGGAAAACTATTAGCTGAAGGTGTGCGATCAATAGCCAAGAAACTTAATGTAGATCCTGAACTTGCTGCTCATATAAAGGGTTTAGAAATGCCAATGCATGATCCACGGGCATTTGCAGGGCAAGCATTAAGTTATGTGACATGTTGCGTAGGAGCAAATCATCAAAAATGTGATTGGTATAGTGTTGAAGTAACCACGGTTTCTTATCCAAGTTTACGTGTGAAAATTGGAAAAGGTAGAGCAGAGATAAAAGGTAGAGAGAAAGGTGTGATTGCTTTACAAGATATAAGAGCGATTGATGACTCTGCTGTTAATTGTAGTTTTGTAAGTCCTACCTTAGATCACATCGTAAGATATATAAATGCCGCAACAGGATTTAATTATGATAAAAAAACTCTGTTAAAAGTTGGAGAACGTATTAACAATTTAAAAAGATTGATTAATTATAAATTGGGAATTACTAAAAATGATGACAAGATACCTGGGATATTATTAAATGAATTAGAATCAGGAAAAACAGTTCATGTTAAATTAGATTTAGAAGAAAATTTAAAAACCTATTATAAACAGCGTAAATGGGACTGGGAAACTGGAAGCCCTACTGAAGAGAAATTAAAAGAACTAAAAATCCTATAATTTAACATTTCACTTCTACTACCAATTCTTCCTTATATCCAATAATAATTTTAGTAAAACCCTTAAATAAATTATCAACTATTACTTTTCCAGTATCAATTCTTAGACAATTTAAAGCCTTCATCTTCTGTTCCGTTGCTATGATAATGATATTTTCTTTACCTATTTTCTGAATGATTTCAGGAGTAAACTGTTTATTTCCCCTCCCAAAAATAAAGCCTTGTCCCCCTATAGGCGAGATAATAATCACACCCTTTTTATACTTCTCTAATAATTTAACTATATCCTTCTCATTTAAATCCTTACCGACTATCTGTTTATTATAGATAGCATCTATTCCGAGAAGAGTTTTTGGTAAATTCAAAAGGTCTGTGATCTTTTTAACAGTAGTTCCAGGCCCCAATAAATATAAAATATCATCCTTCATATTCTCAATTAGAAATTGGGCAATTTCTTGCTTATTTTCTTCTATTGTTCTCCCAATTTGTGAACCAGCTTTGCTTGATTGAATTAAATTTAGAATTTTGGGAACCTTTAGATATCCATATAAATGTGATTCTAAAATATCTTGTTTAATAAGTTCTTCATTAATATCTAATATTTCTTGCTCCTGTGTTTCCACAATTCCTTCTATAAATTTATCAACAATTTGAGCGGCAGCTCTGGGATTGAGAGCAAATACAGAACTAAACATTTTAACTCCAGAAGGTATTGCAACAACAGGTACTTGCAATCCAATTGCATCAAAGATGTCTCTTGCGGTTCCATCTCCACCACAAAAGATTAATAATTCAATATTTTTTTTAACCATTTTTTTAGCAATTCTAATGGTATCTTCTGGTGTAGTTTTTTCTCTGATATCTCCTATGATTTCATAATTATATCCTTGGTTTTTAATATAATCGGCGCCCATTTTATTTGGTGCTACAAGAACAAATAACTTCTCTTTTTTTTTTATGCTATTTAGTAATTCTCTTATTCTGTTTGGGACAACTGGAAGTGCCCCTAGCTCTATAGCTTTTTTATAAATATCACCATCGGTTCCCTTTAACCCTACACTACCACCCATTCCAGCAATTGGATTTACAATTAATCCAACTTTTTTTATTTTATTATTATTGGCTTTCAATTTTTAATTATATTTTCTATATTCTAACACTGAATCAATTAAATAGAAATTTTAATATTTATTAAAATATTTTTATTTCGGATAACAATCTCTATTAAATACAATTTTTGAGCAATTATGGAATATTGGAATAATAGATTCTCTGAAAATGGAGAAATTTGGGGATCTCGACCAAGCGTATGTGCTAATTATGCTCTCAATTTATTCAAAAAATATAGGATTAAAAAGATTTTAATTCCTGGTGCAGGATATGGAAGACATACGAAATTTTTTTCATCAAATAATTATGAAGTGACTGGCATTGAAATTTCCGAAATTGGGTTGAACATTGCCAAAAAATCTGATCCAAAATCTAAGTTAATCTTAGGTTCTGTATTGGATATGCCTTTTAATGATGAAATTTATGATGCTATTTTCTGTCATACTTTATTACATTTGCTCTTAGAGCCACAGCGCATTAAATTTATAGAAAAATGTTATAACCAATTGAAAAAGGGGGGATTCACCTTCTTCACAGTCTTTTCTGGACTAGAACCAAGTTTTGGTAAAGGTACTAAAATTGAAGATAATACTTTTGAAAGTAAACCTTATAGACCAACACATTACTTCACTGATGAAGATATTAAGCAACACTTTCATGCTTTTTCTGTGATTGAGACAGGAATTATTGAAGAAGAAGAAAACCATGGTGAGCTAGGGCTTCATTCTCATCAATTAAGATACCTTTTTGCTAAAAAAGTATAAAAATTAGGTTTTTTAATTAAATTTTAGATATAGGATATTTCCCATATTTATTAATTGTTCTTAGGATAATTGGTACAAACTTCAACATATACTGAATCGATGGAAATCCTTCTGAGATCCCCATTAAGAAACTTTTTCCAGGTGCAGCATCATTCAACATTTCTATAGTTTTTAATCTAACAGCTTTTTGACCTTGCATAGCGACAGGTTCTGGAAAATTTGCCCATATGACTTTATCTCCCCACAATTTCTTTGCTTCTGTAATAGTTATATCTCCAACAGGTGGGTGTGTAAAACTTTCTATTACATCAATACGCGTTTTAGCAATAAGATGTGCTAAATTCTTTAGAGTACCATCCATATGGACTATATAAATCTTATCATTTTTATGTAGGATATCTGCAGCTTCATTATAAAACGGGACATTATATTTCTCAAACAATTTTGGACTTGTTATTAGACTAGTAACGTTATCTGGAGCCCAAATAACTTCAGCAGGAGATTCAGCAGCAATTTTATAAACTTCGAGTTGTTTTTTATATATTGCTTGGTATAACTCATCAAACTCTTTCTGATGCATATAATAGTCTAAGGCTAATTTCTTTGGTCCCATCAGCATTATAAGTGATTGTAAAGGGGTTTTTGGCATCATACTATCGATAATTCCATAATTTCCAATTATCATTTCTAGTTCTTTTATATCATCATAAAATGGAGTATATTCGGTATCTTCTATAAGATATTTAAGAACTTCATAATCCTTAAAATCCTTAATAATATAACCATCTTCTTGAAACCAAGGAAGTTGAACTGAAAAATCAAGCCCTACAACTGAAGCTTTAAAATTAGCTTCTCCAACAGGAGTATGAAATTTGCCTAGAATCTCGTGAGGACTTTGCATTGCCATCAAAATGTCTGCAGGCGACCAAGAAGTATGCCTTCCGTATTGATGAATAATATCCATTGTAACATTGGGACATATAACCTTATAAGATTGAGCCACTAATGGAGCATGAAGACATAAACCTTTGTCTAATAGTTTTCGCCATGGTTCATATACTGCAAGTCCTGCTAATTGATACGTTTCGAAATATATTGAAAAGGGAATAATATCTGGTTCTTCTCGACGAAGAACGGCCAAAATCCTCTCCTTTGCATTCAATCTCCAACCCACCCCTTACATTTTTTAACTCCATCAATTGCATTTTTAGCAAAAGCGTCTGCACCGACATTCTCAACAAATTCTTTCGTTATAGGAGCACCGCCTAAGATAATCTTAACCTTATCTCTGAGATTAGCATCTTCAAGCGCTTTTATTGTATTAGTAAGTTCTGGCATTGTTAGAGTTATTAATGCAGAAATTGCTAATATGTCAGGCTTTTCATTTCTTACAGCCTCTACAAAATTTTCAGAGGACACATCAACGCCTAAATCAATAACTTCGAAACCCTCAGCTTGAAGAAAAAAGCTAACTATATTTTTACCAATATCATGCATATCGCTCTTTGCTGTACCAATAACTATTTTACCAAGACTTTTCCGATTTGCAGATCCCTTTATATAAGGTTCTAAAATCCTCATTGCTTTTTTGACGATTTCTGCGGCCATAAATAATTCAGGTAAGAAAAATTCTTCATTTTCGAATTTATCTCCAATTATTTCTAAAGCTTTAGTTATAGCCGACTCAATGAATTCATAGGGATCTATTCCTTCATTCATAGCTTTTTTAGTAGATTCCTTCGCAGCTTTAATATCCATATTAATAGCAGCTTTAATAAATTCCTCTGCAATTATCTCTTTTTTCATTTTTTATATCAAAATCTCCCAATAAAAATATAATATAAAATTAATTTAGGAACTATTTATTGATATCTCTTCTTTATTTAGACTATTTTTTGCCAAGTTTTTTTCTAGCTTTCTTGTAATCTCGGTCTAAGAACCACCTAACAAGCTTAGGAAAAATTCTATTGATATATCTAATAGATTTTGCATTACCTGGAGCAATATGCAATTTCTTTTTCAAAACCTTTTCAATTACATATTCAGAAACGTCTTCAGGTTCTAGAAGTCCTCCTGTTTCTGAGATCATAACACATTCAGGCGGTTTACCTTCATTTTCAGTTGTCAGTCCTGGAGTATTTGTATCTGGAGGATAGACTATTGAAATCTTTATATTATGAGGTTTTAATTCATGTCGTAAAGCTTCTGCTAAGCCAACAATAGCAAATTTTGAAGGTACATATGATGCATATCCCATCATTCCCATGTATCCCAACATTGAAGAAAAAAAGATAATATGTCCTTTTTTCTCTTTCATAAAGAATGGGACAAGTACAAGTGTCGGTACCAATTGTCCATAATAATTTGCATTCATATTCTTTTTGAAATCATCTAGAGTATAGTCTTCAATGTAACGAGGAATAGCATAACCTACAAGGTTAAATAAATAATCTGGGACCCCATGATTTCGTATGAAATCTTCTAATATTGGTTTTAATTTTTCCAGACTCGTAGCATCACATGATATAGATTCTACAAACTGAGATTCCTGTGAAATTATTTTTTTAATATCTTCAGCTGCTTCTTCCAATACATCCTGTCTTCTAGCAATTATTAATACACTACCTCCAAGGTGTATAAAATCTTTTGCTATTGTCTTTCCCATACCAGTCGATGCTCCCATCAAAATTGCTGTTTTGCCTTCAAGAGGTTGTTTTTCTATTAATTTCTTTTTTACCATTCAAGTCAACTCCTTTAAATTAAATAACTCCTAAACCCAAAGCTCCATATATTATGAAGATCGGACCAAAAATCAATGTAAGAACAACCACTCCAATGCTTACAATAGCATCAAACCCATATTTCTCTCTATTAAATTTCTTATTCTGAACATTAAATGCCAAATCTATAATTCCTAAAAACATCATTCCACTACCAGCTAA
>JBHLNK010000033.1:0-35429 GCA_048941625.1 Promethearchaeota archaeon
TAATGAATTTTATCAAAAATGTGATATATACTCAAAATTTAAAAATGGTAATTAAAAATGAAATTAGGATTAGAAAATAAAGTAGCTTTAGTTTTAGCATCAAGTAAAGGATTAGGATTAGCTTGTGCCAAGGAATTTTACAAGGAAGGAGCCCATGTGGTTATATGTAGTCGTGCTAAAGAGAATTTAGATCATGCAAAAGAATCTATAGAGATTTTGAAGTCGATAAACCCAGACAATAAAGTTATTTCATTTGTTGTGGATTTAATGGAGGAAGATATGATCAAAGACCTTGTGAAAAAAACCTTAAGTGAATTTGGAAAGATTGATATTTTAGTTCATAATGCAGGTGGACCTCCTTCTGGACCTATAGATGCAATTACTAAGGAGGATTGGAAAAATTCAATTGAATTAAATCTTCAATCATTCATTCGAATAACAGATTTAGTAATTCCAATAATGAAGAAGCAGAAAAGTGGGCGTATTATTGCAATAACTTCAGTTTCTGTTAAGCAACCCTTAAATAATTTAGTGCTCTCTAATACTACTCGTTTAGGAGTAGTAGGTTTCGCTAAAACTTTAGCAAATGAGTATGGTAAATATAATATATTAGTGAATGTTGTCTGCCCTGGACCAACATTAACAGATCGTATGAAAGAATTAATAAATAAAACAGTTCAGGACACAGGAAAATCTTATGAAGAGGTTGAAAAAACTTGGATAGATCCTATTCCACTAGGAAGGCTTGGAAAACCTGAAGAATTAGCAAATTTAGTCGTTTTCTTAGCTTCAGAAAAAGCTAGTTATATCACCGGTACAGTATTACAAGTTGATGGAGGATTTGTGAAGAGTCCTTTTTGAAATCAATGTTTCTATAAAGTATCACTTAAATATTTGAGAATCTTATATAACTAAAATCTAAGTTTTTATGTAAAAACAAAAAAAGATTTTTATATAACATATTTCCATTAGATTTATGACTTATTATATCTAAAACTTATAATTAAGATATAAATATCTTAAAAATGAAAAATATATAACATAAGATGATTAACCATGAAGAAAAATGCATTTATTATTGGCTCTTTAGTACTTTTATGTATTTTGTTATCAGGAATATTAAATTTTTCTTATTTAACATTTTTCGACAATTCTGATGACCCTATTAATCAAGGACAAGTTAATACATCTGCTCAGGAATCCTATGTTAAACAATGGATAGAAAACCCTTATTTTACATCTATGGACAATTGGACCTTCAGTAAAGGATTGTCAGGAGACCCAGACGATCTTGAAGCAAATATTGATCTTACAGGAGAGTATGCTAATTTTGAAGTGATAGGTGATAAGAGAACTAAAATAATTGATGATCCAATAAATATAGCTAATAGTGGTAATTGGGATAAATTCAACAAAACTGAACCTGCAATTAATCCTGACACTGCTATTATTGATAATAATGGATTTTATGTCTCTCATTCATGGCATGATGCTACTGCTGATCAGTTTGCAAGCGTTTATTGGAAATATAATGTAAGTATGGATGTTGATATGTCTGAATATGAAATAATCTCCGCATCGATTGATGCTACCATGTATGCCGACGTTGATAGAAATGTGGATGCTCAAAATGATGCGTGGGCTAGATATGGTGGTGATGAATTTTCTCATTCGGATGATCAACCTATTAATCAACCTGGAATATTTGATCATGCGTTCTTCATAATTGAAATTTCTGATCTTAACGTAGAAACAACCTATAGAATTGCTTATAATCAAACAACTAATTTAGGACAATATGATGAGCCAGAATTAAATTATCCCACAATTTTAACTATACCAGACAAATCAATTGAACAAGAGGGAGATCAAGCTGACTTAATCTATTATTTGAATAAAGTATTTGAAAATGATCCTGGTCATGATAATTTTACAATTATCGTGGGAATAGAAATATCATGTGAAGATGATAATACTGGTAGTGATTATGATGATTGGGATGAGTTAAGAATTAAGGATCTTAACCTAACTTTTACATATGAAAAGAAGATCAATGAATTATCTTCTATCTCTTGGAATCAGGAAGGTGAAAGGCCAAATGATTTAAGTAGTGATACCGTTGTTGTTAATGAAGCATTACTTACCTTTAGATATAAACTTAACGATACCTGGGTTAGTGATTCTCCAAATTCTGAATTACAGATTTTAATCAATAATAATAAACATTCAGAAACAGTAAAATTAAGCTCTGCTACTACAAGCTTTCAAGACGCAAAATTAGGAGGTTATGATCTGACATATTTAATAGATGAGGACAAAAACATTAATCTTTCCATTCAAGCGTATATAGCTGATGATTTCAAATTAAATCGTACCATTGAAATATCAATAGACGAGGTATTTCTAAATGTTTCGTATACAATAATATTTGCTGATTATGAAACAAGTCTAGAATTATATCTAAATGGTGCGAATAAGACAATTTCTCCTAGTATTACTGTGCCAATTGGTCAAAATCTAACAATCACCGTAAGGTATTTAAATCAAACAGGTGGTCATATACCTGGAGCAGGGATTCAATTAACTGGAATTGGTATAATAAAAGATTTAAAAGAATTTGCCAATAATTATTCTGTGACTTTTAATGTGACTCAAGAATTAAGTATGGGACCTAATTATTTAAGTATAGAAGCTACAAAGACAAATTTTGAGAGTCAACCTATCAATCCAACAGTTACAGTAAGAAAAATAAACACTGAAATCTTAACTGTATCTGGAGAGTCTACAATTGAAATTGATGTTGGAGATAATGCTCAGTTACAGATTATGTTGAATGATACAGATAATATTAAATTGATAAAGGGAGCAATAGTGACTTATACTTGGAATTTGGATTCTATTCCCAGAGTTTTAACAGAAACCGATGGAGTGTATGAAGGTCAGATAATAAATCCACCAGAAGGTCTCTATACTATTACTGTATCAGTTTTCGCCGGTCCTGATTATGAATTTGAGGATTTTGATATAACACTTAATGTAGGAGCATATGTACCTACCCCTCAACCTGATTTGGGTTGGCTTATATATGTCCTTGGTGGGGCAATACTAGGGTTGGTATTAGTTTTCACTCTATATCAAACACACTTTAAGTATCCTCCAATGGTACGTAAGATTAGAAAGTTAAAGAAAAAAGTTAAAAAGAAGAAAAAAGCTAAATTAATTCTAGTAAACTCTCGAGAAGAAACTATCAAAAATTCAATGGAAAACCGAATGAAAGATTTAAATTTAGAAAGCAGAAAATGGAGTGAATATGATGACAATAGTTTCAAAAAAAAGGAGGAGATCTAAATGCCACACGGTTATGTTATAACACAATGGACAGAGGACCAAGGTTTAGTCGTTAAATTAAGCTATCCAGAAGATCTAACAATCGATTTAGATGATATGATGCGAATTTTTTATGCACATATCACAGGAGCAGGAGCTGCTGGGAATGTTTTAGTAAGATTGGAGAAAGCTCGTTCTAATGTCTGGAGTTATTTTACTGGTATGCAGTCTGATATGCCAATAATGATTAATTTGATGTTAGAGTTAGGAGAAGACCCTGAAATGTTTGGAGAAACTGTGCTTCAAGAAGTTAATCAAGATGTTTTAAATTATTTAAGACAAATGAGTACAAATATATCACAGAGTTATGAAATTACTAAAACTATTAAACTTTATATAAGAAATACCTTGATCCTATTAGAAAGATTAAAAAACCTATCAAAAGAACAAAGATTGGCACAGATATATACTAGTGAAAAAGCAAGAACAATTCTAGAAGCTTTACAAGAAAGAGCAATATCTAGAAGACAACTTCAAGGTATAATCGAAGAAAAACTGCAAAAAATAGTACCAAATATAGAATATGTTTTGGATCCTTTTATTAAAACTGGTTTAATAATGCAGGATTGGGTTGAAGGAGATACTGATATCACATTATTTCTCTTAAATGATTTTGCAATTTATAGATCACCAGTTAGTAAATTGGTTGAAGATGCTAAAAAAGGTTTACCCACTCAGGAAGTTGCTGCAAAATACTTAGAAGAAGTAACCAATTTTTTTAATAATTATAGACCTAGTTTTGAAGATAATTTAGTAATTGCTCGAACTTTAATGAATCCAGATAATTATGATTATATAACATTGTTTCGAGAAAGAGGGTATCCAATTAATAAGATTCCGAAGAGCCCCGGTGAAAGTCTGGATCAAGTAGGAAGTTTTTTAAAAGGTATGGAGGAGAATCAGATCCTTAAGGTGATAAGAGACAGTAAAGATACTTTGTGGGTATTTTTATTGACAGATATTATCGTTGACACATTTTATCCTGAATATTTAATTGAGAAAATTCGTAAAGATAGAATGGATGGAATATCAGAAAAAAGTGTAGCAATTAAACATCTCGAATTTCTTGAAGCAGCATATAAAAAAAAATGAAGTGAGTGAATAGTTGTCAGAAAAAGATGATTCAGCAACAAAAAAAGTTCTAGAGTTAATCGGATTAGCCCTAGATGAAGTAGATACATATTATAAAATTACAGGAAGAGGTCCTGTAATGGTGGGCGAAATTGCTCTTCTTGCTAATGTTCCTGAAGATAGAGCATCAGAAATAGCAAATAATTTATTTCAAAAAGGCCTTTTAAAACAAATTCCTGGAAAAACTCCTATATTTGAAGCTTTACCGCCCTATGCTGCATTGGTAAGTCAAATTCATCAATTTAAAGAAACAATCAAGACATTTCAAACTATTGCTCCTCAAAATATTCAAGAAAAATTTAATTCTCTGGAACAGCATTCTGATAAACTAAGGAAATTAGATGATTATAAATCTTATCTTCAGATAATGAAGACAAAACTACCTGCTGAGTTTAAAGCTCAATTTGACAAATTTGAGTCAGAACTAGATCAAGTAAAAAGATTTCAAGATGTAAGAAGATTTATTTATAATTTGAAAGAGATTGTCCCCGCAGAAATAACAAAAGATTTTGAAGCAATGGCGACTCGTTTAGATTCTGTAAAATCAGAAATAGCTTCTAGATTTGAAAAACAATTTAGAATTGGAGCTTTAAGCAATATGGCTGAGAAGATTGTATCCAAAACTATTTCAGAACAATTTACAGAAATTTCTAAAGCCTTCAAGGATAAATTTGTACAGACTACAGAAAATATGTTAGATCAAGTTATAAATCAGTTAGGGAGTATTACTGATACTGCTGGAGAAATTAGTACAGATTTAGGAACTGTGTTTACTGATATACAAAAAGGGATGGTTACAACCCTGGAAGATCTTGATAGCAAAATTACAGGTGTTTATGATGATATTATCACTGGCATTAATGAACTTAAAGAACTCTTTCGAACAGAGATTTTTGAATCAATCCAAGATGATATTATAAATAATATCATTAATCAATTGGAAAGTGCAGAACTAACGATGACTGAGTTCTGGGAACGATCAAAAGAAGCTTCATTGCTAAGTTTTAAGGATGTTTGGTTTGTGAGGAGTAAAGAAGGAATTATGTCACAAATTAATGCAGCCCTTTCAAGAGTTAAGATGAGAGTGCATATTGTAGCACCAAAGTTAGAACAAATTGATTTATTTGCTTTATCAAATTTAAAAAAGCACACAAATATCAGGATTTCTACAAATTTTGATCTTACAAATCCTGAAGATCAATCAAGGTTTAAACAAGTAGCAGATTATCCAAATATAACAATAAGACATTATGGACGAGAAAATTTATGGTCTATTAACAAAGATTTTGAGGAAGTAGTTGTATGTGTAGTCTCAAAGTCAGAAACAGGTGAATATGAAATAGCTGGAATGGGATCAGTTTTGGAAGAACATGTAAAACTATTTGCTGCTGTATTAGAAGATGTATGGATACAAAGTAAAAAATATGAACAAGTTGAAATTACACAAGCAATAAAGCAAGCCCCAGATTTAGAGATTTCAAGGCCCCAATTTCAAACACCTACTCCTCCACCAATAAGAGAAGAGCCAGTTTGGCCACCAAAAACTTATGAAACTCCTTCAATTAGTACACCTCCTCCTGAACCAGTTAAACCTCAATTTGAACCTTCTAAACCGATACCAGATGTCACACCAGCGACTGGTTTATCTTCAGATAGTTATCTCTCAGCAGAATTTGATAAGATACTAGGAAAACTCGATACTTTATCAGGTGAACACATAGCTTTGTTACTGGAAAAACTTCAGGATGAAATTCTCGAGCGAAAAGGTTTTAGTGCTGTCTTAAGACAAATAAGGATGAGTACAAGTGAAATTAAAGGAAAATCGAGTTTATTAGATAATAACGAAAAGGACGAATTAAGAAATAAAATCTCCCTTTGGAGAAGTAAGTTACAAATTTAATTTTTTTACTCTATTAATTAATAATAAAACTTTCTTTTTTTTTGATCTTTTAAATTATAATTATATTTCAGTTAGATGTGTAAAATATGAATTATGAAGATAAATATTCAATTGATCTTAAAGTAAAATTTAATCCATTAGAAATTATAGATCTCCCTCAAGTAATAAAGGAATGTACTCAAACATGGCAGAATGTATCCCTTTGTAATGTAAATGATTCTGTTATTAGATTAGCGGTTATTGAAGGGGAATTTCATTGGCATAAACATGAAAAAGAGGATGAATTCTTCTATGTCATTGAAGGGTTACTTATTATTGATTTGGAAGGAAAAATAATAGAATTAGGGCCAAAACAAGGTTTTGTTGTACCTAAAAATATATTGCATCGAACAAGAGCTCCCACTCGGACATCTGTATTAGTGATTGAAAAAAGCACTGTAAATCCTACCGGGGATTGAAGAAATTACTCCCCAAAGATCAGAATCAAAGAGATTCATCATAAAATTTGAGACTCTTTTTTATTAAATATATTTTGATTATTTTGTTTTATACCCTAAAAATTTATATTTTTTGCGAATGATTTCAACCAAGAAATATCACAATAAGGTGAATTTATGCCAAAAATTAATCATTTTGAAATTAATGCCGATGATATTCAAAGGGCAAAAACTTTTTACGAGAATGTTTTCAATTGGAAAATTGAAAGGTGGGAGGGCCCTTTAGAATATTGGAATATTACTGCAGGAGATGAGGATGAACCAGGAATTAACGGTGGATTACAAAAAAGAGAAGATAAAGAAGATACAATATCAAATTATATTGGAGTAGAATCAGTAGAAGAAATAATTAAAAGAGTTAAAAAAAATAGAGGTAAAATCATCAAACCCAAAAGTCCTATTCCTGGAGTAGGATATTACGCAGTTTTCAGGGATACTGAAGGAAATAAACTAGGAGTTATGGAAGAAGATGAAAGTGTAACAATGTAAAATAAATTATTAATTAATTTTTTTTATTTTTTTAATTTTTGATAGATTTATTCTGATTTTTTCCTCAAGATATCTTTAGCTGGGACAGCTAAGCCAATTATAACAAGTATAGCGCCGACAGCAAAAGTAATCATGCTAGCACCGATATACCCTATTAGAATTTTATAACCTATAAAAGTCCCCCAAGCTATACCTCCAGCTATTAATAATGCAAACCATGACCATTTTTCACCTTTTCGATAAGCAAATTGGTTTATCAAAAGAATCAAAAGACCTATGATAAGCAACATAATCCCAATCAATTTTTTAGTTATAATATATATCTCAGCAAATCGAGGATTAGTAGCTAAGTAGCTTGAATAAGTTTGACCTGTGTAAGCAGCAAAATCGCTTACAAACATAATTTCTGTGACGAATATCCAAAGAATTGAGATTACACTAGTATACATCCCTAAAAAAAGTATGATTTGAGAACCAATCTTAATTTTATCTCTTTCCATTTTTCTCACTTTTTTTTTTCTAATAAATCTCAAATATAATTAATTTGGATTCAATTCTTATTTTAATCCCATTATTTAAATTTTTATCTAAGAAATAGATCTAAATTTCTTCTATAAAAATAAGCTCCATGACTCTTCCCCACATGTGATAAGTAACTATATCAGTTCGTATTTTCCCTATAAAATGAACTCTTAACCCATCAATTTTAAAATCATCTGCTAAATTAAGAGGATCATAACTTTTTCCATCATCAGAAATAATCCCATAAAAACCTCCTTCTATATCTGAATATTTAATTTCACCAGTTCCATCTATAATTTCATAATTTAATCCGATTGAAACTGAAAAAATTATAAATCCTGATAAAGATCCAATGAGGATAATGAACACACTGATTTTTAAGGATTTATTGTTTATCATTATCTTTTAAAACAAATTAAAGAGATAATAGTTAAAATAATTTAGAGTAATTCTCAATTTAAATTTTATTATCTATTAATTTTCTCGACTTAAAATTAATATGAATTAGATATCTAAACAACAATGAAAAATAAGTATAATTTCACGTAAAAGAAAAATTAGAAATTTTGTAAAGATGATAATGATTACTATTTTTAAAAATCAAAATTCTTTGTTGTCTTCATAACTTTTGCAGGTATTTTTTTTCTACACTTCTTACATATCCCACTACTGTCTAATGAATCCATTTTGAAAACTTTTCCACATTTCCTACAATTCATTGTCGCTTTATCCATAATCACCAATATATAGTAGTTCTTTTTTTAATAATAAATTTCTGTTCTTTAATATTTGTCAAGATATTTACCCAACTTCTAGATTCAATATTTCAGAGAAAATCACAATCTTATTATGAATTTGGAAGGATTGATGATTTCAACTTTTGGGCTGAATACTACTGAAAACTAATAACTCCTGATAGAGATCCAATGAGTGGAGCAATTAAGCAAATTTCAATTAATCTATTTTTTCTCATAATTTTTCATTTTACATTGAAGATTTAGTTGGTGAAGAAATCTAGAATTCTTTATTTAAGTCTTTACATGGATCAAATAAGATTTAAGCAAACCTTGAAAATTAAAAATCAAAATTTTATGATGTATTAAAACTTTAAAACGTATAGATTTGTGGCATTTCTTACAAATTCCAATATTATTGGAAAAGTATATTTTCATAACCTTTCCACATTTTTTATAAGTAATTCATGTTTTTATCGCAAGAATCTCAAATTTCTTTTAGTTATATGTAAAAGAAAATTAGGATTTATTAATTAATGCCTTATATTTATATCTGTCAAAGTGTTTACTCAAAATTAATTAAAAAATGGAAATAGGATAAAGTGTAAAATAGACTTGATAGTTATGAATAGGCTAAAATTAAAAAAAAAGTTAATTATTATTAAAGGAAAAGAGCCATTGAAACTGCTGTATACGCATCCACTAATCCTGCTCCATAATACTCAGGGTGTTGAAAATAGTTTGGAATAATACTCTTACAAGCTGTAAATTCTAAAATTGACCTAATTGTCTCAACTCGATTACTGCCCGGAAGTCCATAGATAGTCTGTGAAGCACTAAATATTAATGCACATACACCAACTACCATTGGGCATGCAAATGATGTACCCCTTACATCAGGATCATCAAAAGGTAAAATAAAACCCTTATATCCGTCGTTCTTAAATGTAGAACTAATCCGCTCACCAGGTGCAACTAGATTCAAATTAGCACCATAATTACTACCCGTATGAGAATCGAGAGACCACCTATAATAATCTGTACCTATTGCTCCAACACTAATTACTACATCATATGCAGCAGGATATGCAAGTGAATCATCATTTTCATTTCCTGAAGCAGCAATTAAGACAATTCCTTGATTATATGCATCTATTAGTTTTTCTTCTATTCTAGAATCATCTTTACATCTCAAAGACATGCTTATAATATCCATATTATTATTAATACCCCATTGAATAGCACTGATAACTCTATCTGTATCAGGATAACCTCCAGGGCCTCCACCGGTAGCTGATATTCTAGCTGCATAGAGTTCTACCTCAGGGGCAACGCCTATACAACCAAAATCGTTATCTATAGCACCGATTATTCCTGCACATTGAGTTCCATGTCCTTGGGTATCTTCAGGAGGATCTTCGGAACTACCATCAAGATTAATTCCACCATTATAGTTTAAATCAGGGTGATCTGTATCGATTCCAGTATCAATTATCAGTACTTTAACCCCTTCACCTCTACTGCAATATGTGGCCCATACATCATCAGCATTAATAGCAGTTACACCCCAATGGTTATCTAAATTTTGGACTGGAGCAGTGTAGTACTCTCTTATCTCAGATTCATAATAAGCAGTGTCTACTCCGGTACCCATCACTTTTACTGTATATAGCCCATCTAAAGTAATAGGAAGGATTGTCTTCCCAGTTATAGATTTCTCACTACCACCATTCAATTCATATTTTATATCTATTAATTCAGTTTCACATAAAAAATCAAGGAAAAATCCACTTAATCTATTATTACCTATATAATATGCTGGATCCCATGAATATCCTACTGCATCGAAGTAGACTGTGATATCTGACGAGGCATCACTAGTATAAACTTGCAGAAATTTTGGATCTGTTTGATCTGAATAATCATAATAGCTGGTTAGCTGAGTAAAAGTTAATTCACCGTTAATATATATCCTATACATATATATAGTAGCTGCTTGGATTCCACCATAACCTGTATCAGTATAAGATCCTTTAAAAACCAATTTAATATGATACCATTTATTAACGTCTGGATAGACATTGATAATATCATCGTAAATGCCATAATCAAGAGTTTTGAATTTTCCATCATTTACTTTAAGACAACATAAATCTTGATCATTAGCAGAATTTCTGAGAGAAAAAATCACCTCTTCATCTTGTTCCATCGAAGTGAATCTCATCCAAAATTCCACAGTTCCATGGTCTTGTGCAGAATCCCAATCATCATAAATATATTCTACTCCTTCAGCTGAGTCATCCAACAATTCATATACTTTTCTATGTTCATCCTTTTCTGCTATGATTTGAGCATTAGCGCTACTAATCCAATCGTCGTGAATTCCTCCATCCTCAACATCTTCGAAGCTATAAGTCCCAGGATAATGCCCAGCATCGTAAGAATTTTCACCAATCTTATAGTATGGATCCCATGAATAGCCGATCGCATCAATATAAGCGTAAAACGATGCTGAATTACCGTACTGGGTTCCAAATTCAATTTTATCAGGTTCTCCATTTGTTCCAAAACTAAATACACCACATTCTACTTCATCAATCCATAACCTCCAGTGATATTGAGAAAGTTCTAGATATCCCCCTGGATATCCCCCTGTGGTAGATTCATAGTCAATTCTTATGTGATACCAAGTATTATCTTCTGGAGAGCCAAACTCGTGCCACGATCCATCCCAGTATTTAAATTTATCTTGCATTATGCCAAAGATTAAAGCATAATTAGTACCCGTATATATTTGAAGTGAATTCTGATAGGTTACATCTGAATTTCTCATCCAAAATTCAATAGAGCCATAACCATCATTTGATATTGACTGATATACCAATACATAATTATAAGGGAAAAAGACTGAATCGTATAGTTCCAAAACTTTACTATGATCTCCAACACTTTCAATAATTTGGGCAGTACAACCTACCATTTCTGATAAATACCATTCCTCTGGCGCCTCATAATTATCATCAGTTTCGAAACTATATGTTGCTGGATAATTTCCATATATTCGTGGTGTATAAATTTTCCCCTCCACTGGAGTAATAATGTCAATATTACCAGCAATAGTGAATTCTTTACTTCCATAATAATTTACATCACCATAATCACCTGACACCTCTAGTGTATAAGTTCCTAGATCAGGGAAGGGAATTACAGAATCACCTAAAATAGCTATATTGTTTTGACCTCCATCAATAGTATATTCCATATTATCTAAATAATCTGGTTCAATATCAAGCAATAATCCTTCATTAAGATTATCATCAATATTATAATATGGATCCCATGAATAGCCAATCGCATCAATATAAGCGTAAAACAATGCTCCATTGCCGTACTGGGTTCCAAATTCAATTTTATCAGGTTCTCCATTTGATCCAAAACTAAATACACCGCATTCTACTTCATCAATCCATAACCTCCAGTGATATTGAGATAGTCCTTGATATCCTTCTGGATATCCCCCTGTGGTAGATTCATAGTCAATCGTTATGTGATACCAAGTATTATCTTCTGGAGAGCCAAATTCGTACCATGACCCGTCCCAGTATTTAAATTTATCTTGCATTATGCCAAAGATTAAAGCATAATTAGTACCCGTATATATTTGAAGTGAATTCTGATAGGTTACATCTGAATTTCTCATCCAAAATTCAATAGAACCATAACCATCATTTGATATTGACTGATATGCCAATACATAATTAGTAGAATGTGAATCGTATAATTCCAAAACTTTACTATGATCTCCAACACTTTCAATAACTTGGGCAGTACACCCTGCCATTTCTGATAAATACCATCCCTCCGGCGCTCCATAATTATCATCATTTTCAAATCCATAGGTGGCAGGATAGTAACCACTCATAGGTTCTCTATATGCAGTTTCTTCGGGTGAATTAATAGTTATTTCTTCAGTTGAACTCGATTTAGGTGCTTCAATGGATGAATATCCTAAATTGATTCCAACTAAAGGGATAATTCCCGAAACTAAGACAATTAAAGTCAAAATACTAAAAGTTTCCAATTTTCTATTTTTAAATTTCATAATTTATTTCATTTACTAAATTGTATAATTTCAATTTTGAATAACTTTTAATTAAGATTATGTTGAACAAAAAATGGATTATATAATAAATAAAGGCATTAAGGAAAAGATTGAATATTATATGTGCAAAAATGAAAAATAGTATTGTTCTATTTCTATGAATTATCAATGAAATAAAGATTTCTATTTGAAATCTTTTTCATACTAATTTGTTTTAATCCTACCAGTTTTTTAAGATATTTTTTTACAGTATTTAAGTGCATTTTAAGGTTCTCTGCTAATTCTGATTTGGTACATCCATTAGAATTACTTTTTAAATAATCCAGAATAAGTATCACCTTATTATTTGAAAGATAAAAGCATTCTTCAATTTCTTTGGCATTTAGTGAAGATTCATAAAAAATATGGTTATTTTCGATTTTCATATCTTTAATAAAACCAAACCTTAACAACATCTCAAGATGCCAGGTGGCAGAGTGGTTTCCTAAATCAAACTCTTTTACAATTTTATAATAATAAGCTCCTGGGTTGTTCTGAATATATTTATATATTTTTTTTCTTATAGGGGGATTTTCTAAGACCTCACTTTTAGTAAGTTTTGAACCCTCAGCAATTAGATTTTGTTTAAATAATGATTGAAGGATTTTGGAGATTCCTATATCATTAATGTTTATTTTATCATTAGAAGTTCTAGATTTTATGTAGGGTATTACATACTCAAGTTCGATATATCTATTCTTATTAAGATATTCTATAATGTAACCTAATACTAAATCTTCATACTTTTCAACATCAAACTTTTCGGTGGTTTTGGGTCTAATTTTCTCCATAATTATAAATTTTTGTGTAATTTAGCATATATTTCATGCTACTATTATATAAATTCACGATTTCAACCCTCTCCTTTCTTAGCCCCCAATATTTTTCTCAAAACTTGGTTTCTTTCTTTTGGGGTTAAATTAAGCATATCTCTAATAAATGTGTATCTTTCTTCTGGATTTAGGGATAATTTTTCAATTTTTTTAAAGAAATCTTTTTGAAAAAATGTTAAATTTACTTTTTCAGCTTGGTTTATTTTTTCTACGAGATTTTCACTCTCAAAAATTTCTTTTAGAATTTTACTTTCAACACTGTGGAAAATTTCACTAGAATGTTTATGTAAAATTTTTATAATCAAATTTTTTCGTTCTTGGGGAGTTAAACTTAGCATTTCCCTGATAAATCCTTGTTTTTCACTCTCTTCTAACTCCAATTTTTCAACTTCTTTAAAGAAATCTTTTTCAATAAAAGTTAACTTAACATCTTTAACTTGATCTATATTTTCTAAAAGTAGATTACTCTCAAAAATATCTTTCAACTTAAACTTTTTATCTTGAGGTTCAGTCTTTATTTCTTCTTTTTCTTTTTTTTTTTTCTGTTTCTTTTTTTTTAATTCTAATATCTTATCTTCAAATACTATTGGTGTTCCACAAAAAATACACTCTTGACTTTTTTCTGCTAGACTATATGCGCATTTCGCACAATATAAGGTATTACAATAGGAGCATCTATATTCTTGACCTTCAAATCTTTCTTTGTGCATAGCACATAGATTTGCGTTATCATAAGAATAATTTAGTTCAATTTTCTTATCTATTACACTGCTTTTATCCTCTTCAAAAGGAAGTGTTTGTTGAGGAGGAATTATTGACTCTCTTTCTATTCTTGCTTCTCTAATTGGAATACGCGTAAGTTTTTTTACTTCTTCAATATCCTCCTTTCGTATAGGAGGTGAGATCTCAATTTCTTCTTCATGTTTCTTGCTTTTCTGTTTTTTCTTCTTCTTTAAATATAAAATTAAAACAATCAGTACAAGAATTGTTAAAATTATAGCAAAAAGAGAAATATAAACAAAAGTGATAAATAAATCCCATCCTAACGATCCTGGAGACCCAGTACTAACTGAAAAAAATATTTTATCTGAATTATAATTTTTTCCTAAAGTGTCATTTCCAAATACTTGAATAGAATGCGTTCCATTTCCTGGGAGAGGGATGGTTGTATTTCCTGAAATTGTCTTATTAATTTGTCCATCTAATGAATATCCAAGCCAGTCAGGAACAAATGTGATATCGAAATTAAGAAGTAATCCTTCATTTTGATTATCTCCAATGGTATAATCCTGATCCCATGAATAAGCAACAGCATCTAACCAGAAATCACTATCTGCTAAACCTCCGAACCTAAATTCTTCAAAAGAAGCGGGATTACCCGCATCATAACCATACCCTGTTCCACCATCTTTTGACACTCCATCTATCCATAAATGCCAATCCGTTGCCAAATCAAACTCTATCCTTACATGATACCATTGTAATGCATTGTAAGCTTCAATGATTGTCTGTGTCCCACCATCATCATATGTTACAGATCCATTTTCCCACCAGTTTAATGAAATTGATCCACCTGAATCGTCTTCTAGATATATAACATGCCTTTTATCATTTTCTCCAAATCTTATCCAAAACTCCACACTACCCGACGTTTTGCTAGAATCGAAACGATTTCGGACCCATCGATAACCTATTGGTGTGTTATAGTGCAGAATTTTTCTATGTTGATCAAGTTCAGAAAGTGTTAACACAGAACAACCTGTATCTTTTAGATGCACAAATCCTATACTCGTTCCACTTGTGCCATCTGTTTCATTTTCAAATCCATAAGTAGCTGGATAATAGCCACTTATTGGTCTATTATAAGTAGTGTTTTTTGGAGTGTCTATTGTTATTCCAGAAGCATTAATATTTAGATCAAATTTATTTGATAAAACAATTGTATTTGAAAAGATTTGATTTGATAAACACAGAGAAAGAAAAAGAAGGGAACTCACAAAAATTAAATAATTTATATTTTTTTTCAGATCTCTGTGATTTTTAGATTCTAGCATAGAAATGAAATTGGCTATAGTTAAAAATTATAATAAAAACTGTAATAAAACTATATGGGAAAAAACTGAATATTGCATTTGTATTAGTATAAACTCAGCTATTTCTTAACTTAAAGCTAAGAAAACGATGATTAAGAAAAACCTAGACTAAAAATTTTAAAGAGTAATAAGAATATCTAACTAGAATATTGAAAAATGGGAATAAATAAAAGAAATGAGTAAGATTCAATGTTTTCCCACATGGTTTTATTAAGGTTTGCTTACCCTTTATGATTAGTCTAAGTTAATCCAAGCAAATAATATAAAAATGGAACTTAAAGAATTAATAATTAGCTTAGAAGAATGGTCTAAACCTGAAAATCAAGCTTTAATATTAGAGAAAATCAAGCTTAGTTTGGAAGAATGGTCAGGTTCTGAAAATAGAGAAATTATTCTAGATATAATAAAGGATTTATTAAATTACAATAATAGATAGGTTATAGAAAATAGGCAAGAAATATCTTACTAAGTCCAGAAGCCAGGGAAGAGAATGACCAAATCTTATAGCAAGGGGAGAGATTCACTCTCTCCCCTTAATTTGGGGGGAAAAAGAAAATTTAGAAATCATTAACTTAGAAAATGTAGATAAGAATATACTAGATCTATGCTAGTAAAAAAAGAATTTCATTTCTAAAAAAATGAGAATTATAATTATAAATTAATATATTTAGCTAAAAAACATATAAAGTTTCAAATAAATTGAATGAGGAATGAAATTTTATTAGATCCGAAAAAATAAAAAAAAATATCATAAGAGTCGAGATTGCTCTATTAATATTCAGTCTAATAAATTTGGAATTGATCTTCTGGAGACCAATAGAAACTTCTGTAATTTCAACGATTAGCGGTATAAAGATTGATGAACCTATTTTCAAAAATCAGAATATCACCATAGATCTTTATTATTTCCTTGGTCCTCCTTATAAATTCTATAAAACCGAGGTAGAGATGGATGAATTTCATAAATATTTGAAGATTGAATTATGGATATTACATACTACAGACTATAGACATGGATATATTGCTATTTCTTATAATTGTACATATAAGCTTTTACTTATATTTCCAACAAATGGAACTTGGTGGATAAGTTGTACTAAAGGGGTGGGAATATTGAAAAGATTCCCACTTTATGTCTATGAATAAATATTCATCTTAATTAATATGAATATAGAAGAAGAGATAAACTGAGTATTCTTATAATAAATAAAAAAAAATTAATTAATTTTTAAAATTAATGATTTAATGCATAATAAACTGCCGCAGAAGCGTCTACTAATCCTGCTCCATAGTATTGCGGGTATTGGCTATAATTAGGGATAATACTCGTACAAGCTGTATTTTTTAAACATTCTCGAACTTCAAATGGTTCCAAGTCAGGATTCGCCGAAAGAATAAGTGCACAGACACCAACAACCATTGGACATGCAAATGAGGTACCCCTTACATCAGGATAATCAAAGGGTGTGATAAATCCTTTATATCCCCCCTTCTTAAAAGTAGAGCAAATAAATTCACCTGGAGCAACAATATCTAAATCATCATGATAGTTGCTGCCTGTTGAAGAATCAAGAGTCCACCTTTTATAATCTGGACTTATTGCTCCGACACTGATTACATTAGCATATATAGCAGGATATTCAAGGGAATCTTCATTATCATTCCCTGAGGCTGCAACTAAGATAATCCCATAATCATTATATGCTTCATTAAGTTTTGTCAGAATCCCTGAATCATCAGTACATTTCAGAGACATACTAATTATATCCACACCTTTTTCAATACCCCAATTAATAGCCGCAATAAATTTAGCTTTATCAAGAGTCCCTTTACCATCAGGTGTAACTCTAGCCGTATATAGTTCAACTTCAGGAGCAATTCCAATAATACCAAAATCATCATCTAAAGCACCAATAATTCCTGCACATTGGGTTCCATGCCCTTCTATATCTTCAGGAGGATCTTCTGAACTACCATAAAAATTTTTTCCACCCCCATAGTTATCGATTAAATCGGGATGATCTATATCGATGCCTGTGTCAATTATTAGTACTTTAACACCTTCACCTCTTTCATTATATGTTCCCCATACATCATCAGCATTAATAGCCGTTAAACCCCATAGGTTATCAAGATCTTGTAATGGAGCAGTGTAGTATTCTATTTTCTCTGATTCATAATAAGCACTATCTATTCCAGCACCCATTACTTTTACTGTGTATGGCCCTTCTAGAGTAATAGGAAGGATTGTCTTGCCAATTATTGGTTTTTCTCCACCACCATTCAGTTCATATTTTATATCTGTTAATTCGGTTTCACATGAAAAATCAAGGAAAAATCCACTTACCCTATTATTACCTATATAGTACGTAGGATCCCATGAATACCCTACGGCATCGAAATAAGCTATGATGTCTGAAGACTCATCACTAGTATAAACTTGAAAAAATTTTGGATTTTTTTGATCCGAAAAATCATAATAACTAGTTTGCTGTGTAAAAGTTAATTCCCCATTAATATATATCCTATACATATATTTGGTAAGAGCAGGTATTCCCCCATAACCTGTATCAATATAAGATCCTTTAAAAACCAATTTAATATGATACCATTTATTAACTTCTGGATTGATATTGATGATGTCGTGACTAATGCCATAATCAAGAATTTTAAATTTTCCATCTTTTACTTTAAGGCAACACAAATCTGTAATATAATTTGAATCTCTTAGGCAAAAACTTAAATCTTTTTCTTTCGAGGTGAATCTCATCCAAAACTCCACAGTTCCGTGATCTTTCGTAGAATCCCATTCCTGATAAATATCTCCAGCTATTTGTAATGAATCGTCTACCATTTCATATACTTTATTATGTCCGTCTTTTTTTTCTATGATTTGACCATTGTTATTATCATCATACCATCCATCTGGAGTCTCTCCATTTTCATCATTCTCAAAGCTAAAAGTTCCAGGGTAATGCCCTCCGATGTCATAGTAATTATCCCCAGGGTTGTAATCTTCCCAACTATATCCTACAGAATCAATATAAGCATACCAATTATTACCATATTTCATCATTGCAAACTTTAATGTATTGAATGAATTTTGAGTATCTACCCAAAGTGTATCACCAGATCTATCATGTTTTTTATTGCCATTCTCATCATAGATAAGTAAATCATATGTATCAGTAGTCATATCAATTGTGATTGAAACCCAGTACCAAATATTAGAAGAGTAAGAAAAGCCTTCATTCCATCCACTACTATCATGGTAGGTTAACTTGCCATCAGAATCAAAAATAATGTGAACAAGTTTAGTATCTTCGTCATAGATAATCATCGATTCTTTTCTAGCTGTCCAACCTGAAAGAAACCAAAATTCTATTGTTCCAGAAGGTTGGTTATCAAAAGTCTGATACATTTCACATAAATCCCCAATTTCAGATTTATAGAATTCAACAACTTTATTGTGTTCTTTTTTTTCATTAATAACATTTATATATCCCCCTGATTCAATTGTAGTCCAACCATTTGGATTTGATCCATCCTCATCAGATTCGAAGCTATAAGTTGCCGAATAATCTCCACTCATCCGCGGTGTATAAGTTTTTCCATCAATTGGAGAATTAACGTCGATTACCCCACAACCAATTGAAAATATATTACTTCCATAATAATCTTCACTCCCATAATTACCTGAAACTTCTAATTTATATGTTCCAGTTTCAGGAAAAGGGATAACAGAATCACCTAGAATGGGAACGTTGGTTTGACCTCCATCAATTGTATATTCCATATCATCCAAATGATCAGGTTCGATATCAAGCAATAATCCTTCATAAAGATTATCTCCTGGATTATAAGCCTCCCAAGAATAGCCTATCGCATCAAAGTAAATATTATATCCATACCCATAACTATAAGTGCATAAAGTTACTTCCTCTAAATCTAAATTATTATCAAAATCATAATTAGTTCCATATGCAACTCCATCAATGCTTATTTTATATGTGTATTGATCTATAAGGCTTTCATATGTACTTTCATAGGATCCTCTGAAATCGATTCGTATATGATACCAAGTATCTTCATCTGGAGTAGGTGCTCCGGTAATGTCTGTCCAAGTTGAACCATCTTTTACTTGGAATTTAGGAGTAGTTCCACCAATCATCCTGAAAATAAAGATAAGATCATTTCCAATATTGCCAAATCCTTTAATATTTGTCCGATAATTTGAACTACTTAAATCATCTTGTCGTATATAGAGTTCAATTGTTCCATAATTTTGTTCATCTATTGATTGATATACTTCCGTAGGACTTCCACTGTAACTATATCCATCATATAATCTGAGTATTTTTTTATGTCCGTCTACCTCTGTAAGAACATCTATATCACCATAATTTAGAGTGTAACTCCAATCATCTGGATAACTGTTGTCAACATCATTCTCAAATCCATACACAGCTGGATAATATCCCATCATAGGAACATCATATCTTCCATCTGGTGAATTGATAATTATATCTTCCGTAGTACTTAGTTTGGGAATTTCTAGGGTTGAATACCCCTTATCCGTTCCAATAAAGGGTATAATTCCTGAGATCAAGACGATTAAAGCTATAATCCTTAAAATTTCTAATTTTTGCTTTTTAAATTTCATAATTTATATCATCTTTTTTAGTTTCAATTTAGTATAAATTGAAATTTTACATAGATTTCAAGGTAATTTCTTAAACAAATGCCTTCAAATAAAAATCTTACACTCTGAAAAATAATTAAATTATGATATCATGTTGGAATGTAAATTCTTGCGCAATAACTAAAATTTGTGATTTTATTAGTACTAATTTTATCATGAATATAGAAGGAGAGATAAACTCTCTCCTCCTAACATGGGTGGGAAAAGAAAATTTAGCGATTGTAAAAAATTTAAATTAATTTATCAAAATCACTTTTTAAATCTAATGCCCGCAAGCTCGACACACAGCTCTAGATTCACTAAAATCTAACTTTATCTCTTTCCCGCATTTCATACACGGTACTCTTATCTTCTTTTTCATCTTTTTTATCACTCTCTTTTTTCTTTATTTTTTTCTTTTATTTATATTAGATTTACTAAAATTATTCAAAAATCAAAATACCGAGTGGTATTTATTTCTCTAGCGGGAATGGTTTTTCGACATTTTTTACAAATTGTGCTACTATTTGAAAAATCTGTACGCATCTTTTTCCCGCATTTTCTACAATACAATTCTATTTTGGCCATCCTTTTCACCACCTTATTTTTAACTTAAATAGAAAAAAAAGTTTTTAGTAAGATATGTATCTCGAATGACAATTTTCAATGCCATTCGTGATGATAATCAATCTTGTCTTCTTTTTAATTTGCTTCTCATGCATTTATAATAACCTCCATTTTCTAATCTGATTATCGTGGATAAATTCCTGCTCTATAAACTCTTGCATCCGCATAGCTCTTAATTTTATTAATATCGATTTTATCCTCGTGAAGTTTAGCGTGTTTGCTAAGTTTGACTTTTCGCTTAGCTCTCTTTTGAACCTTTTCCACTTTCTTTGCTTCTTCCTCAATTACAGGAAGAACAATATACAGTTCTTTCTTTTCTAATACTTGAACCATTTTTTTATCACTCTTTTTTACTTTTTTTTTATTTCTGCTTGTGATTAATTTGTTCGTACTTTAATATATAGATTCGCACTTCGTACTTCGCTTGTAGTTCATACTTTAGTCTGAAGTGGAATGTTTATATAGAACGTGAACTAATATATAATTAAGCAATTAACATGTTATATGCGTGAATTTATTTATGAGTCGTTCACAAGGAATTTTATATCCTCCTGAGGAGATATTGAATCCTCTCATGGGGAAAACGGATTATGAATATGTTATTCTTTGGATGCTTACTAATAATGATGTTTGTGAGTGGTCCGATTTTACAGCAGAAATTAGTGAATCCACTTTATCAGGCAATCTAAGGAAATTAAAAAACAAAGGATATATCAAAAAACCAGAAAAAGGGAAATATCAAATTACTGCAGAAGGAAGAGATCGATTTAGCGATTTAACTTATGATCGGAAGTCAGGCCAACGAAAATTAAGATACCCTCCTGAAGTAATATTAAAGAGGAGAAATTATGATCATTGGATTTTATGGATGCTTTATAACAATTATTCTTGCAAATGGTCAGATTTTAAACAAGAACCATTATCAATAAATCAATCTTCTTTATCTAACAATTTGAATACATTAATTGATGAAGGGTTTATAGCAAGAGAGAATAAAGAATATCTGATAACTCCTTTAGGGAAGACTGAATATTTGAGAATATTGAAATCGTATGATTTAGATCGACAATCTATATTAGAACAGGAAAGTAAGAGAATAGAAGAAATTACAGAAAAGACGAGATTATTCTTTAAGAAATATAAAATTAAAGATGATGAACTAAAATTTCGATATCTTGATCATATTTTAAAGTTCTCATATTCTAAAGTTGAATCGATGTTAAAGGATGAAGAAATTTTCAATAAAATATTATTGTTCTTATCAATAAATCATCCTGATCATTATCCCAAATTCATTTCTTCTCAAGAATTTTCATTTAAGTATAGTATTGATAAAACGACATTAGAATATTATATAAGAGAGATTGTAGATAAAGAGTTTTTTGATATTAAATTCTTTAAAATAGAGGATGAGCAGGGTGGAACATACTACTTTCAGAAAAATGAGTCAACAGAAAAAATTTTAAATGCTATCGTTGAGAAGCATATAATAAAATCCACATACCTAAATAAATTTCATGAAACAGCGACAATTGATGTAGGGTCAATAATAGATAAAATTCTAGATGAAATATGTAGTAATTTATTTAGTGAATCGTTAAAGCCTTCTTTAAAATTATTTTTACCTGAGTATATTAGATATTTAGCATATAAAATAGAGACTGAAAAAAAATTAGTAGATAGTGATGCTAAATTAGAAGGTTTTGTATGGCAAATAGTAAATGAAGAATTTCAGGCTTTTGAACCCTCTAATGTACCTATAGGAGGAGTGCAAGATGAATATCATTATGCTTTGGATTATAATATCTTCACAGTGCTAAATTCAATGCACCTTACTAAACTGTTTTTTGTTAACACTAAAGAAGTTCAAGAAACTTATTACTTAGATAAAATTGACGTTTATAGAAAAATCGTTAAAACAATGTACAACGGAAAAGTGTCTAAAGCAAGAGAGTTATATGAAAATAATTTTACACAATTAAAAACTGTAAATCAGTTAATAATTAAAGATTTAATTACGACATCAGAACGAAATTTTGGAGAATCATTAGAAATAACTAATGAGATTATCGAAAAATATCCCGAAGAGTATATTGGCTACTTACTCCAGTCTTTGACGTATTTCTTAATGGATAATTATCAAAAATCTCTAGATATTATTAATAGTGGGTTAAAAGTAGCATCGAATGTTCTTTTTATCTGCCATAAAGCTCAAATTTTAATGAGAATGCATAATAATGAAGAGGCAATTAAGATTGTTGATGAGTTATTATCTAAACATCCAAATCATTTAACTTTGTTAAAAATAAAATATGTAATTTATCTTACAAACTGGATGTCCTTAGTAAGAGACTATAGCAAACCTTTGGAACTGATTGATAAATTAATTACCTTAAAACCAAAAAATCAAGAATATCTACTTCTAAAAAGCCTATATTTATGTAATATCCACAAATTCAAAGACGCAAAACGACTTATAACAGAAAAAATAGACATAAATACTTTTAAAAAGAATCCTAGAATTGACACAGAAGCTCATTTTATTCTAGCATATTCTTATTTAGCAAGAGGAAAATTTGAAAAAGCTTTAGAAATTTCGAATGCAGTTTTAACTCTTTATCCGGATCATCCAATCTCATATCTCACAAAAGCTTTGGTGCTTGGGTATAATTTAGTGTATAAGTTTACATTTAAAGAACCAAATATTGATACTTTTACTGATTTAATAAAACTAGCATATTCTTTGGATAACGTTACGTATGATAGAACAAGATATCTAGTTTTCCAAGCACATATTTTAAATAGCCTTGGAAAGTATGAAGAAGCAATTGAGTCTATTGATAAAGCTATTGAAATGGTTCCATCTTCTGATGCTCTTTATGTCACAAAATCATATTTACTGCTAACATCGAGAAAATTTAAATTAGCTCTTAGTTTAATTGAAGATTTACTAAAATCTCATCCCTCTTTGAAAAGAAGTTTATTATTGCAAAAATCGTTTGCATTCGTTTTTCTAAAAGAATATGATGAGGGTTTAGAAGCCGTCGATGAAGCACTTGAATTAGACCCACAAGATGTTGATATGCTTAACAATAAGGCGATAATTCTTGGGTATTTAGGACGGAAAAAGGAAGCTGTTGAAACTGCTGAAAAATTAATAAGTATAAATCCAAACTACGGTAATTATTATGATACTTATGGTGAAGTTTTAATGTCTTTAGGAGATTTTGAAACTGCAATTGAAAAATTAAAAGAAGCTTTAAATCTTGAACCTACTGGTTGGTTTGCTTTTGAAACATGTTTAAAAATGGGTAAATGTTATAAAGAGCTTGGAAAACCAGAGAAAGCGCTCCAATTTTATGAAAAAGGAAAATTGTTAGTAGAAAAGATGCATCCCATTGATAGAAAGGATTATTTGAAAAAAGCAGAAGAATTAATATCTGAAATCAATGAACAATTAGGTGAATCATAAAATAATTAACAATGTAAAAGAAAAACGAAATTATAGGTTCGTAAAAGCTTTTGAATTTAATTTTAATTTTGGAACACTTATATCAGTTGATTTTAGCTCTTGTGATGAAAATTCGGAAGAAATTAATTTAAAGGAAGAAGTTTTCAATGAAATCAAGGATTGCGTTGAAGTTAGAGGAATTCCAAATCTCATTTGGTTTAAAGGTATAAATGAATGTTTAGATCTTTCTCATTTCAAATCAATAATTGAAATGATTAGAGATGTTTATCCTAATCAAAAAATTGGAGTATATCTTAATTGTGGAATCTTTCAAGATGAAGAAGTCATTCAAGCATTCTATGAATGTGATTTAGTTGCTATCAGTCTCAATACTGTCGATGGTTATCACTTTTCTAAAATTAATAAGTGTCCAGAATCAGTAAATTCATTTGAAGTACTACAGAGAATAATTGATTTTAGCAATAAATTTGAGGGTAAATTAGGGATTTATACTATGTTTCTAAAAGGTATTAATGATACACTAAAAGTTGTAAAAAATCTAAAAGGTTTTTTGCTTGAAGTTAAACCTGATCATTTTTCTATTAGTAATTACACCTTAGATGGCTTTAAACCAATTTCTCAGAAATTTAAAGAAGAACTTAAAGTTGAGCTTGAAGATGTGCCCTTTAAGGTTATTTTTATGTTTTAATTTTCTTTAAAAATCAAAAAATCTTGTTGTTTTTTCTACTTTTTCAGGAATATTTTTTCTACATTTCTTACAGATCAGACTAGAAGTATTAAAGTCTATTCGAATATTCTTTCCACATTTTCTACAACTTATAATTATTTTAGCCAAAATTTTCCACAAAAATAATGCTATTATTTTGATTAAGCTATACTTTCTGATTAGACAAAATTTCTATTTGATTCAGCTTTAATTCTTTTCTTCGAGCTGAGAGTTCTATTTGAAATTCAATTTCAGTAATATTAGGATTAATAATTGTTAGAATTTCTGTTAATATATCTTCTTTAAAAATTTCCTCGTTTATATTGATTCCACCGAACATTGGCATCTCTGAACATTTTTGTAAAAATACATTTAATTTAATACCTGGTAAGACATCTGTTCTTTCATTAATAGCTAATTCGATTAATTTTTTTATCCTTAGATATTTTTCTTTCTTACTAAACTGACAATCACTACATCGAATAATTCGATTTCTAAAGATATTTAATAATATAATCCCAACAATAAACTTGAAATTATTTATTAAGAGAGATTTCTCTATATTTTTATTATTTGCTAAATGTTTTTGAAGATACTTATCTGCATTGAGATATAAATCAGAAAAAAAAATTGCCCTATTAAAATAAATAGGCACAATACAAAAAATTCGATTAAACCAAAAAGGTGATATCCTCATAGGTGGCTCTTTGGAAAACTGATAATAGACATTTCGTCCATCTCGTTTCGAGTAGAGAGTAGAGGCTCTTTTAAGCAAATTCAAATAGGTTGAAATAGTTGTTCTGGTAACATCTCGAAAAAAACGTATATAATGATCCTCGACCTCTGCTGTAGTTAGCTTATTTATTCTGTTTAAATGGGACATTAATAATATACCTAAAATTCGGTGTTCATGAAGTTGTCCTAATCTTACTTGTTGTTCCTCAGTTTCATCCTCTCGGAATTGATAGATATTCATTAACTCAGGAGCAAAATCCCTTATGACGCTATCTAATATTTCTAGATTAAATTCGTTAATCTCAATATCTTTTAATTTAGAGTTATCTATTGAAGCTTGTTCTTGTTCTATATTAAATTGCCTTTCTAGCATATGAAATATCGATGTTCAATTTTACTATATTTAATATAAAATTAGATAACAATTCAAATATAGTCTAATAATTCGAAATTCGGATGAAGTTCGTACCCTTTTACGGATTGGAAAATTTATATTATTAATTGAATTAGTGTCTAATAATGTACAAAAAATATTAGTATAAGGGAATAAAGTGGAACCTATTATATACCCGCCATTTGATATTTTAAAACCTATTTTAGGAAAAGCAGATTATGAATATATTCTTCTTTGGATGCTTAATAAAAACAATTTATGTACCTGGGCAGATTTTACAGCAAAGATGAGTGGTTCGACTATACATGGATACTTAAAAAAACTTATTGATAAAGGACATATAAAAAGAATAGAAAAAGGAGTTTACCAAATCAGTCCACGTGGAAAAGAAAGGTTTAGTGAATTATTATATGATAAAAAATTAGGGAAAAGACAGTTGATTTACCCTCCAAAATTAATATTGAAAATGCGTAATTATGATCATTGGATTTTGTGGATGCTATACAATAATCCCTCATGTAAATGGTCTGATTTTAAACAAGAACCATTATCAATAAATCAATCTTCATTATCAACCAATATAAATTCATTATTAGATAAAGGATTCATTAAAAAAGAGAATAGACATTATGAGATCACTTCTCATGGAAAAATGGAGTATTTAAAACTTTTAAAATCATATGATTTGGATCGACAGTCAATTCTAGAGCAGGAAGGTAAAAGGATTGAGGAAATTACTGAAAAAACTTCTAAATTTTTCAGTAAGTATGGTATTAAAGAGGACAAATTGAAATTTCGTTACATAAATTACCTATTAAAATTAAATTACTCTAAAGTAGAATCAACAATAAAGAATGAAGAAGATTTCAAAAAAATACTGCTATTTCTCACACTTAATCATCCGGATCAATATCCAAATTATATTTCAATGAATGATTTTTCTCTAAAATATAAAATTGATATTGAGATTCTTGAATATTGGCTATATGAAATCGTTGAAAAAAACTTTTTTCAGGTTAAATTTTTTAAAATAATTGAAGAAGAAGATACCACTTATTATTTTCAGAAGAATAGCCCTTTAGAAAAAATGCTTAACGTTATAGTTGAGAAATATATCACCCAATTTACTTATTTAAATAAATTCCAAAATAATGTTCCTGTTGATATTGAACTTTTATTAGATACAATTTTAGAGGAGATTTGTGATGTTATCTTCAAAGCTGATTTAAAAAATTCATTAAAAAGATTCTTAATAGAATATATTAAACACTTGGCTTATAGAATAGATAATAATAAAGATGTAATTAATGATGAAAAAAATCTAGAAGATTTGGTATTGCAAAATATTTATGAAGATTTTAAAACATTCATACCCTCCACATCACTTTACACCGCGGGAGAAATTGAGGAAGAATCATATGTAGTAGACAAAAGAATATTTGATGTGTTGGAATTTTTCTATATGTCAAAATTAAATTTTTTAAAGATAAAGGATACTCAAGAGATCTATAATCTTAAAACAATAAAAGTATTTGATCAGATTTGGAATTTATTATATGAGGATAATGCCTTAAAAGCAAGGAAAATTTATGAAGAAGTTAAAGATGATTTGGATTATCTTCATCAATTAATTCTGCATGATATTATTCTCACTTCAGAATATAACTTTAAAGAATCAATTAAAATAACTGCGGAAGTTATTGAAAAATTTCCGGAACATTTCATTGGTTATCTCTTTCAGTCAATATCTTACTTAATAATGGATGATAATGAAAATTCTATTAAAAGTATTGAAATTGGATTAAAAAAAGCACCTCACTACCTTTTATTGTGTCAAAAAGCTCAGATATTTGTTAAAAATCGTCGTGGAAATGAAATATTGGATAAAATCGATAAGGCAATCTCGAAACACCCTAAAAAAATCGCTCTTTTACGTATTAAATTTATGATATACGTTAACCAATGGGATCGCCTAATAAAAAATCAAGAATATCCTAGTATGGTCATAGATTCAACGATTAAAATGGATCCAAATGACCCAGAACTCTTATTATTAAAAGCTATATTCTATATTTTGATAAATAAAAATAGAGAAGCCAAAAGATTACTGATAAACAAAATTGAACTTAATTTATTTAAAAGAAATCCACAAATTGATATTGCTACCTTTTTTATTTTAATTGTTTCATATGTTGCCCGAGGAAAATTTCACAAAGCTTTGAAGATAGTAGATCAACTTAATGAGTTTTACCCAAATAATTCAATATCATTTCTTTCAAAAGCATTTGTCTTTGGTTACAATCTCATTTATAAGTTCAATTTAAAAGAACTAAATCTCGATCTCTTTTTACAATTAATTAATCAAGCAATTTCCTGTGAGAGGCTCAAATATAATAAGATTAAATTTCTTATACTACAAGCTGCAGTATTTTATGGGATAAATCAATTTGAACGTGTAATTGAAACTATTAATTATGGTATTGAATTAGCTCCTAATATCTATAATATTTATCATGTAAAACTTTATTATTTGATAATTGCTAATAGAACAAATGAAATTCTAAGCTTAATAGATGATTTGATTGAAAAATTTCCTGATTTTAAGTATCTTCTTTATGAGAGGAAAGTCCTAACTCTTGTTAGAGTAAAAAGATATGAGGAAGCATTGAAAGTAATGGATAAGTTAACTGATTATGATCCTAATAATCTTAATTACCTAAATAATAAAGTATTCATTTTAGGAAATTTAGGAAGAAAAGAAGAAGCTATAGTTACTGCAGAAAAATTAGTTCAACTAAATCCGACTATCGGAAATTCTTATGATACATTCGCAGAGATCTATATGATTTTTGGAGAATATGAAAATGCCATCAAAAAATTCGAAGAATCACTGAGAATTGAGCCATCAAGTGATTTTCTCTTCATAACCATAATAAGATTGGCTTATTGCTTTATGAAAATTAATAACTATAAAAAGGCTAATGAATACTATGAAAAAGGGAAAAATCTAGCCGAAAGGTTAATCCCTAGTGCGAGAAAATTCTTTCTACAAGAAGCTAAATGTATTTTAGACGAATTGAAATCAATGCCAAAAAATTGAATGTAGGATAAAAATTATCAGAGAATACCCAAATAGGTTATATATCTAACATTTTATGAAGAAATTTAGCAAGGCTCAAACTTTAATCCACAACATTCGCAAAGATTTTCGAGGTTTTCGATATAATTTACCATTGAAGTATACCATTTATCTAATAATTTCTTAAACTGCGTTTTTATTGATTTCATGTCTTTAGCGTTATATACATAAAGATATCCTTGACTTTTTGAACTTTTGATGTTTTTTCTTGTATTATATTCTTTCATTGACATAGAAATTCGTTTTATAAATTTCAAATCAATTAATCCTTGAACTGCTCTTTGGATTGAACTCCTGTCTAAATTTAATTTTTGAGCGATTTCTGAAGTACTTGAATTTTTATTTCTTAAAATATAACTTAAGACTTGAGATTCTGTTTTGTTTAAACCTAAAATGCATTTAAATAAACGTTCACTAGAAAAAATTTCTTTCTTTTCTAATATGTTATCAATTGTTTCGAATTCTTTTATTTGCTTTCCAATCATTTCCATAATTTTTCAGCTAAAAATATTAAAAATTTTGAATAAATAATTTTAATAAAAAAAGTTGTTATTATAGTTCAATTATTGTTTTAATTTTTCCAAGATCTTCTTCATTCGTTCATAATCCATTACTCCAACGACATTATTTACAATTTCCTTATTTTTAATAAACAACGTTGTTGGAATCCCTGTTATTCCATATTGCTGGGCTATTGCATTATTTTCATCCACATTTACTTTAACAAAAACAAAGTCCTTTTGGTATTCTCCATGAAGCTTCTTGAAAATTGGACCAAAAAACATACAAGGTCCACACCAAACAGCCCAAAAGTCGATTATTATTATTTTATCAGGATAAACTGTTAACAATTTATTAAATTCTTCAGTAGAGTGTATTTCGATTATACTTTTTGGCATTTCTTGTTGCTTTAATAGATTTTCGGCTTTTTTCATTCTTAACATTTCTAATTTCTCATCTATTTCTTGCATTTGTTTTCACATTATAAGAGTTATTAAATAAGTTGTGTGAATTTTTTTCACAACTTTCTATGATTATAAAAAGTAATAGTTTATTTAAATTTGATTGTAGTGTGATAAATTTCACTACTTTATTTTGTCATAGAATTTCTCAGTACGTTGATTTTTTGAATAAAAAGCTAAGAAATCCTATTTAAAATAATAATTTTTGAAGACTAATACTTTTTCTAACAATTTCATCCTCAAATAATGGATTAGTAAAAGAGATTTGACAAACTAAATTAATTGAACCTTTTGATTGAATTGAAAAAAGATATATAGTTTCCACGCTTTCATGTAAATCGGGAGATTTGACCGCTTTTTCTTGAGAAATTAGCTCAATTCGATTCTTTGGCTTCCAAACTACTTCAAGCTCAAAATCCTGGATCACATAGTTGCTCTGGTTTTCAATTTCCAAGGTGAACTCCAGCACGTCGTTCTCTACGTCATAGATGGTGTTAAATTTCAAATACTTGATGATATACATAGCGATCATATCCGAGACAAACTCATCAAGCCTACCTATACCCTCATAGACCTCTGGTTCTTTTATTAATCTTCCCACATTATCTATGACCTCCGTTAGAGTATAGGGTGTCTCGTTAAGTTCCTCAGGTTTTAGAATATGGAGTCCAAATACATAAGACAGTAAAAAAGTCTTAAATTCCAACTGCTCCAAGTTGAGTTCTTTTGCTAAATCATGGGATCGTGAAAAGATACGAAAGTAAAAATAATAGTTCGTATCAAACTTTTCTTCAGAAAAGAAGGTATAAGTATCACTATTCATATTAAAGATTTCACAAGACATAAGATATAATTGAATCAACTCAAGAAGAGACAGAGATATCCGATAACGATTGAGCAGTTTTAGTATATTGCAATAGTTTTTTAGCAGTATTCCTAACTTTTTTTCCGATTTGATATGAGAAAGAGCAGATAAGGATGATTCCAGGTCTTTGGTTAGATCAAATGTTTTATCCTGAATTGAAATATTTATCACTCGAAAATTCACGTTTTTAATTTTCTCTATTAAGTTCAGGTTAAATACAGCACTCAACAATATCGCTAAATCATGTAATATGTCTTGATTTTTTCCTAGCCTCGCTATCTTAATATGAGAGATAAGATAGGAATAAAACCATTCCACCGTAGCTAAAAATTCAAGATAATTCTGATTGATTAGTCCGAAGGGGATATGAAGCTCTTTTCTGACTCTTGTACATCCAAGAGTTCTCGTTAGAGTGAATCTCAGGTCTTTTTTAACCAGAACCGTAAAAGGATATTGATGGTAAATTCCTAAGGTATTGCTAATATGCTGATGAATTTTCCTAAATTCCCGTTGAGCTACTAACGTATCATCCACCATCTCAATTCGCTCTTTTTTCGGCAGCTGATATTTCACAATGGTCGATTTATCCAGCTTTTTTAAAAATTTTGGAGTTGGCTCATAGTTTTGTCCCCCTACTCGTTCCCCATTGCGATTAAAGAAGTAAATCATTAAAGTATCCCCATGATCAGACACCACTACAAATACTATTGGTCCAATGGTTCGCATTTGCAGTTCAGGAAGCACACCAAGAGAAAAGACACTTTTACTTTTTACGCGCAAGACCTTTACTGATTTAGGTCGCTTTTCCTTATACTCCCAATTGGCAAAATGCACTACTTTCTTAAACGCGTCTCTTACTTGCATAGGAATTTAAGATAGAATTTTAAAATACTCAAGAAAATAATGGTGATTTTTCTATAAAAAGTTATGATAAGTAAATCTCTATATTAACCAATCTAATATTTAGGGTTAATATACATATAATGGCCATTCGTAGGGATCGATATTCACTACTTCTCGAATAAAAGGGACTGTGACAAGTTATAGTATAACTCTATTTTGTTATATAATTTCTCATTACGTTGATTTTTTGATTAAATAGCTAAAATAAAGGGTAAAATTATAGAATAAAATAATATATTTTCAGTAAGTAATTCAATAATAGCAATAGTTAGAATGATAACTATTGATTCATGTATTTTTTGCTTGAAGAGCTTACTGAATAATAGGAGACCAATGGAGATATTTAATACAAAAGAGATCATCATTAAGATAAGAGAGATTCCATAAGATTCAGCAGGATTAGATAAATTAAAACCCAAGAAGAATTCGATAAGAAGAGTTAATACTAAGATTAAATTGAAGATTATAACCTTCCAAAAAATTGTAAAGAGTAATGAAATGATTATTGATTTTTCCCAGCCTTTTTTATAAGAATACCATTTGATGAGAAATGTTCCAATTATTATATATAGTACATAGCGAATTACTTCGAATAGAATATCCATTTTGTCTCCTTCATATAAGTTAATAATAATAATTTTCAATTATACTAAGTTAGCTTGAGTGAATGAATTGTTTGTTTTATTGTATAAATGATAATAAATAAAATGGTACAAAGAACCACTAGTGAGACTGGAATTAAAATTATATAATACCAATCCAGTTGAAAATAAAAATCTGAAAGAAATATTTGTGATAATAAATTCATTGACATTATTGAAAAAGCATAAATAAAAATAAAACCAAAACCAGTTGAAAGAAAAAACAAAGAATTAGACCTGTTTAAATCAAATTTGAACCATTTTGATCTAACTTCTCCTGATTTATTCAATGAATTAATGCAATAATGTAAGCGTTCTCCTTTTAAAATCTTACCAATTGAATAAAAACAAAAAACCGTAATAATTAAGAAAGTAGCTATGATTATAAGAACACCAGACTCATAATAATTGTTAGAAGAAAACATAAAAATCAATTTTAATAAGATATCACTAAAAAATATGATATAAACTGTTGATAAAGACAGAATAAATATTGCTTTCTTTGGAGATATTTCCATATGGAACCAGGTAAGACGATAATTAATGTTATTTTTATCATTTGAATTATCTATAGCAAAATAACTACTTATCATTAATATTGAGGAGAAAATTAACATAATAATTACCACAACTAGATCAATAATTTGATATGAATTGGGAGTATAAGGGATAATTCCTAAAAGATAACTAAAATTTGTGAAAAGGATAAGGTGACAGACAGATCTCAATAAAAAGATTAAAAAAATTATAAAGGAACTAATAAAGAGAATAAGGCTATAATTTTTTCTTATATATTTAGGATTTGATACCAATTTTCCTCTTCTCATTTTAATTAAACTATAAATCGACAATAATAAGACTATTAAATTGAATATAATAGGAAGTAAATTTCTTAAAATAATATTTGAAGTAGTCAAGTTAGGTCCTATTGGAATAGAACTAATATCTACAAGCAGATAAGAAAAAGGAGCATAAAGTGAAGCTGAATAATCAATTAAATTTTGTATCGTAAATATTATCCCGACAATTGATATAGTTAATACAAATAAAGACTGCCCTTGAGGTAATTTAAATCCAAACCAATTTACAAATCTTTGATTTTGATTTATTTTTATTCTGTTATTGTTATCCATCTCACTAGCATATAATATCTTTTTTAGTGTGTGTATACTTAAGTATAAAAAGATACTTGATACGATTATTCTTATAATATGAGGTGTAAATATAAAATGAAACCAGAGAGGTGTTCGACGAGATTCAGGAAACATTGATGAAAAATAGAATGGTAATGTTATACATAAGTCTTGGAACAAATCAACAAAAACTGTTAAAAATGTAAAAGGGAGATAAAGTATTCCTATAACTGATAATACTAAAAAAAGGGAACGTTGAGTGTGACTTAATTCGAATCCAAATAACAAAAGTCGATTAGCACTTTTCCTTGTTCGAGAATTATTATGTTTCTTCATTTTATCATCATTAATATAGAATTAATAATTATACAATCTCTATGGAATGTACTCATTTGAGTAATTTAAAAAGATTTAGGTCAGAGTTTTGTCTTATATAGCATAGTTCTTGTCTTATAAGACATAAATTTTGTTTAGATACAATAAATATAGAAAATTATAAAATTCCCTATAGAAGGTTTTAATAATTTAGATTTAATGATTTATATTTAGTATGTTTTCATTTGATGATTTTATTGAAAAGTATGGGATTGATGATTTTGGAAAAGCTTTAGACTTAAAAGGGCACGATAAAATCGACTTTTATAATGATCTAATGAAGATAATGAATTCTATTTGTAGAATTTTTGATAAGTTAACTACAATATTTTCCTTGAGAGGTGGCCAAGTTTTAATGAGTTTGGCAAAATTAGATTCATTCGAGGAGGTTATCACTAAAACAGACATTTTGAATTGTTTAAACTTAGATAGAAGAGAAAAATTAATACATGCTTTTGATTATTTAGTTGAGCAAAATTTTATTCGAATTGAAAAAAAAACCAGTAAATTCCATATGGTTAAATTAAATGAAAAGGATAATCCAGATTTTAAATTGTTTCGTGAAATTGTCCAAAAATTTTGGTCTTCCCCCCAAGAAGAAAAAATTAATGCACAGTCATGGAGGGATTCAAAATAAATAATCATAATGAAGTTTTCTCTGAGTTAAAGTACAATGACACAGAAAATTTATCGAATTTATTTAATGTTATGAAAAAAGAATATTTTAGGAATTTATTTATCATATTGATGTTTATCATAGGAATACTATCAGGTTTTATTACCTACTTTACTCTCTCTCGTCAGATTTTTATTCCTGTTTTGAGGGTAATTATGGATCATATAATAGTTGTAATTCTGTTCTCTGTATGTACAATAATTTATTATTTTTTGTTAACTACCTCCAAATTTTCTCCTACTTTATTAAAATTTCTAAAGAGAGAAATTATTAACTTAAACTTTCAAGTTCAAAGAAAGTATAAAAAAGGTATATTTTTTTTGATTTTAAATAGTACGATATGTCTTATTCTTATTCTTATATTGATATATTTCTTTTCAAACTATGTTTTAA
>JBHLNK010000034.1:0-35287 GCA_048941625.1 Promethearchaeota archaeon
GGTACTCAGAGAATAGCCATCATAATCAGAGGAATAATTCCACTTCTGCACCACTAAATAGTCTCCTTTACGCTTATAAAATTCTAGAAATTGTTCTGAAGTATCAATTTTTTTGTCCATTATAGTTAAACTATTCAATTTATAGTTATGAATATAAGATATCTTATGATATTAATTATAATAATTTACCTATATTTTTTTTTAGAAAAGTATTCAAAGAAGTCCTGATTTCTCACGAAATTCATCCATTCTAATTACAATTTCTTTTCTTCGAGATTCATCTGCTGCAAACGCCATCAAATGACTTTCAAGGCACTCCCTGGCATTTGTTAAAGGTTGAATCTTTTTCGCATTTTTCAGTATTTCAAGAAAAGCATCTACTAATTTAGGGTCTCCTCCTCCATGCTCGACTGTATTGAGAGATAATTTCTGATTTATAATTACCTTTTTTTCTCCAGAGAAATGATTGAACAGGATTAATTTCTTATATGCATCATGAAATTCACCTAACAAAGTTGCTTTCGTACCATCAATTCTAAGAGTTCTACCCTCTTTTTCGCTGAATCCATGCATTGTAAACGTTGCAGTAACATTGTTCTCAAACTCTATATTTACAACTTGATGATCAACAACATTATTATCACAATAAAAAACACACCTTCCATATGGGCTATTTGTGAGAATCTCAAGTTTTTTTTGATCAGAATAATCCTCTTCTTGTTCAGTATATAAATAATAAACAGGCCATTCACTCCAATATCTTAATCTTCTTATAGAAGGGATTAATTTAGCTAAAATCGTTAAAAGCTTAACATAATTTTTCCTTATATTTCCAATAATCTTGAAAATTCTATTTTTACCTTTTTGCATAATCTGAATTATTGGTACTATATCGATGTATATCCTAGGGGCATAAAAATTACATTGATTTCTTACTAAACATCCATTTAAGCAATATTTTGTAGCTCCTATAGGTGCATTTTCAGGTCTAAAATATAAAAGGTTACCGAAAGAACTAATCTTCTTTGGCAGAGAACCAATCATCCAAAATAATAAATCCAAATCATGACATGCTTTTGACAACACCATTGGTGATGATTTCTCTACGTTTGCCCACGGTCCTCTAACAAAACTATGAGCCATGTGATACCATGAAATATTTTCTCTGTGTGAGATATTAATAATATCCCCAAGTAAGCCTTTATTGATTATTTTGTAAATCGTTGAAAAGAATTCAGTATATCTTAAAACATGACTTACAGCCAGAATTTTATTTGTTTCCTCTACTTTCTGAACTATTTTAATACAATCTGATAATTTATGCGCCATTGGTTTTTCCAATAACACGTTATAACCTTTTTCAAGAGCAAGAATAGTTGGCTCTGCATGTAACTGGTCTTGTGTGCAAATAAATGCAATTTCTGCTAACTTTTCTCTAGAAAGGATATCCCTCCAATCTTTAAAACACATATCAGATGGGATCTTATGTAATTTGGCAAAATTTTCACGTCTTTTGTTCACAGGTTCTGCTACAGCTACGAATTTTAATTTTTTTCTATTTTCTATTGCATAATTTCCATATACATAAAACCCTCTTCTTCCAGCGCCTATTAATATTGCTGTAATTGGAAATTTCATCATAAAAACCTAAAGTTTTAATAAGAATGAGATAGAATTAATTTTGATTATTTCAAATATATAAGTTTAATTTTTTCTTTTAATTTTATAATCTATGTACCACTTCCATTTCTTTTTTCTTGAGTTTCTAATTTATCTCTATAATTAAAAACAATTTTAGCAATTTCTCCTAAATATTCTATGGGAGTCATTGTCCTTCCACATTTACTACACTTAAAATCAAGCATGCCTTCAATTGAAATCAGTATTCCATTTTCACAATAAGCACACTGTTCAAAAGACCATCTATCTATTACTTTAATTACACTACTAATGAATTCTTCATTGATTAACATGGACATGATAATTAACTCCTTATAACTACTTAATATTCTCAATAATTTTTATTTTTTTTTTAATTTTCAAATGTACTTCATACGAATTAATAGCTTATTCTTTAGTTTAGGGTTTAAAAACTCTTGGAATAAAACCTTCAAGCAGTAATAAATCAACTAAAACATTTGCAGTCATGGCTTCTATAATAGGAATTGCCCTTGGCACAATACATGGATCATGACGTCCTATTAATTCAAGTTCTATAACCTCTTTTGTTTCAATGTTAATACTTTTTTGAGGAATTCCTATAGAGGAGGGGGGTTTGATCGCAACTAAAAATTCAATGGGCATACCTGTAGAAATCCCGCCAATTATCCCCCCAGAATCATTCTTAGACGTTTGAATTCTACCTTCACTAAAAATCCATGGATCATTATGTTCGGAGCCTTTCATCTTAGTTGCTTTAAAACCAGCACCAAATTCTATCCCCTTGACTCCAGGAATCGCAAAAACAGCTTTACTTATAAGAGATTCTAGATTATTGAATATAGGACTCCCCTTACCTTCTGGAAAATTATTGACAATACATTTAATTGTTCCACCTATCGAATCTTTTTCTTTTTTAATCATTTTAATTAGTGATTCCATAGATTCAGATTTTTCTTGATCAATAGTTTTAACAACTGATTTCTCTCTTAATTGAAATAGTTTATTATAATTATCTAATGAATAATTTTTGTCATCAATAATATCTCCTATACTTTTAGTATAAGCCAATATCTTTATATTATATTTTTTTAATATTAGTTTCGCTATAGCTCCTGCCATGACAAATCCTGCAGTAATTCTTCCTGAAAATCTTCCCGATCCTCGGAAATCAGAAAATCCTGCATATTTTTTTAATGCTGGGTAATCAATATGGGAAGGTCGCAATAATTTTCTATATTTTTCATATATTGATGAATCTATATTTTTATTTTCAATTATTAAACATATAGGTGCACCTGTTGTTCTATTCTCAAAAACACCTGATAGAACCTTTACATTATCCTCCTCGAAACGGTTTGTTACTAACTCTGATTGACCTGGTTTCCTTCTATTTACTTCATTTTGGATAAATTCTTGGTCAAATTCTAAACCTGCTGGCACACCATCTATTACAATTCCCACTAATTTTCCGTGACTCTCTCCAAACGAGGTTATTTGAAAGATATTACCTAGTGAATTATCCATAATTTTCCCATTTGATATGGATTGATAAAACTTTATATCTTCAAGTTTATTTAATTAATATTATATCTATAACTTTCTATTTATCATTTAATGAATCTTAAAATTAATCCAATTGTAACAAATTTAACTGGTGAAATCATAGCTCCAGGATCTAAAAGTTATTCACACCGAGCTTTTATAGCAGCAAGTCTCGCTGAAGGCATTTCACTAATTAAAAATCCTATAATAAGTGGTGATGTTGGGATTACAATGGATCTTTTAAGAGCATTAGGTATTAAAATATTAAAAAGAAGTGATAATACCTATATAGTAAAAAGAGATAGAGATGCTTTCAGATCATTGAAAAAACCTTTTGATTGCGGGAATTCTGGAACAACCATAAGAATTTTCAGCGCATTGAGTCTTATAATACAAGGAGGGTTAACTCTCAAGGGTAATTTTTTAAGACTTAAACGCCCTATTCTTCCGCTACTTAAGGTTCTTGAAAAATTAGGTGGCTCTTTTAAACTTACAGCAAATAAACTGAAAATTGTTCGTAAAGAAGTAGTATGCAACAAAATTAAGATTCAAGGCAATATAAGTTCACAATTTATCACTGCCTTGATGTTTCTATGCCCTATATTAAAATGCAAAAATCAAGATTATTTTGAAATTCATGTTGAACTACCAATAGTTTCTAAACCATTTATTGAAATAACTTTAGATATATTAGAGAAATTTGGCATCAATATTCAGGCGAATTTCGAAAACGGAACCTTTTATATAACTAATGAACAAACATATCGAGCTCAATCTTATAAAATTCCAGGAGATTTTTCCTCTGTAGCTAATATAATCGCGGCTATAGTTTTATCTAAAAAGCCCTCCAAGCTTATTATAAATGACTTAGATATGAACAACAAACAAGGAGATAAAAAAATTATTAATATTTTAATTGAAATGGGAGCAGATATCACAATTAAAGAACAAGATAATCAAATAATCGTAAATGGAGATTTAAAAAATCATCCACTAAAAGGAATTGAAATTGATTGCAGTGATATTCCTGACTTATTTCCTATATTATCTGTTATTGCAGCTTATGCAAATGGAAAAACTATTCTCTATAATACTCACAATCTTCGATTCAAAGAAACTAATAGAGTTTTTGCTATTAATAGAGAATTAAGTAAGATGGGTGTCAATATCTATGAAGAAGAAAACAAAATTACAGTTTTTCATTGCGATAATATTACTGGAATCACGATAAATCATAATAATGATCATAGAATAGCAATGGCGTGTACAATTGCATCCTTATATGCTGAATCTAGTTCATATATTGAAACTAGTGAAATAGTAAACGATTCATTTCCGAATTTTTTTAATATATTGAAAGAATTAGGTGCTAATATAGAAGAATTATAACTTTACAAAAATTTATCTGAAACTTTTTTGTCTTCTACTACGAGCCTTTTTACCACCAAACTTTTTTGGTTCTGTCCTTCTTGAATCTCCACTTAAAAGAGAATCATCATATTCTCTAAAACTTTTTTCTATAGTTTTTGTACCAATAAATTTATTTATAGATTTTGCTATTGCCATTCGCACAGCATCAGTTTGCCCCATAATTCCTCCACCCTTGACTTGTATATTTATATCACATTTCTCAAGTTTTGGATGATTAATGATTTCAAATACCTCTTGAATCCTTAACCTAGCAATTTCAGGTTCATACAATTGTAATGGTACATTATTAATTTTTATTTGACCTTTTGCAGGATGTTTTAAAACAGCTCTTGCTACAGCCGCTTTTCTTTTACCAGAAGCTTGGATAACTTTCATTGACATTTTTATGCCTCAATTTCTCTTTTATTCCAACCTATTCTTTGACATAGATTTTCTAAAGTAATATATTTATTATAGTATGAAAGTCGTTGTTTATTGACGTTAGGAATTTCATTTGGAGTTAAATTTTGATATTTATTCTTAAAACGTTCAGGGATATCAGATATATAAACATGTACTCTTTTTATAGCTTCTTTTCCTCTTAATTTCTTTCTTGGTAGCATTTGTTTTATCACTCTTCGCATAAAATTATCTGGCCTTCTTTCATGAAAAGGTCCTCTACGTGGATTAGTCGCAGTAGATATTTTTAGTTTTGCTAAGTATTTATCATGAATATTTCTTTTTGTTCCACTAATTATTGAATTTTTTGCGTTTATTATAACGATATATTCTCCTAATAATGCTTTTTTTGCAATATGACTGCAAAATCTTCCCAAAATCTGATCAGTAGCATCATATAATTGATAATTCATTGTCATAAGATTCTCACATTAAACTTAATTTCTCAATAAAATACTTTTACTCCACTTCCTTTGGGATTTTGTACTAACAACTCTTCAATTGTCAGTAATTTACTACCAGAAGACTCAATTTTCTTTTTAGCTGATTTTGAATACTCTAAACAAGCAATGGTTAGAATATGATCTAATTCACCAGTACCAAGCACTTTTCCCGGAATTACAATAATATCGTTCTTTTTAGTTTTTTTATTTATTCGATATAGATTTGCTATTACTCTATTCCTTCTTGGACCACTCAATTTCTTAGATATTTTCTTCCATATTTTTATCTTTGTTTTCCATAGATCTCTTATCAATTTTCTAATGTAAAAGTTACTTGGACCTGTTATTTTATGAGACACGACTAACAACCACCAATAAATCTGATATTTTAAATTTATGTTTGTATAATAATTTTTTGATAATTTATGTTTCTATCTCAATTTCCCCAAGTTTTTCTATGAACTCATCAATTTTTTCTAAAAAAATATCAAAAGTTTTTTTTATAATTTTTTTAAATGGGAGGACTCCATCACTCTCAATTGAAAAAATATACGTGTCTTCTCTCCAACCCACTTTTATTGCTTTTTCTGGACAATCCCTTTCACAAGATTTACATAGTGTACAATTTTTCCAATAATCTTCTAATAAAATAGGATTTTTTTTATTAGAAAAATCGTAAAGTCTTTCAGGACACATTCTTGAAACTATACATTTATCTGGACATTTAACACATTTCGTATTATCAAAAGTTATTTGAGGGTATAATCTATAGAAAATATTTGATACGCTTTGCCATTTAACATGATCTTTTGCTTTACCTAAGATGGCATAAGCTTCAATTATTAACTTATCATTTTTGTCAATTTTTACAATTGGTATATTTGGATCAACAGGAATTATCTTAGGATCATTTGAGTTCAAATCTCTTGAATAAATGACTATAGGTGTGTTAGTAGTATTTGTAACCTCACAAGTTAAAGAAACCTGGCAAAGTGGACAACCGTATCCAGAACATTCACATTCACGTGGAAGCTTATATGTTTCCAAATCAGTTGTTAATGGAATCATGCCCAACCTATGGCTAATAATTTCATCGTATAAGGGCGAATCGTTTTTTAAAATAATCACCTCATCTACAGCCATTACTGGTATTTCTGAAATTATAATTCTACGAATAGCATTAGCCATTTCTACTGAAATTCCTTCTACTACAAACTTTAAGTTATGATCTCCACTTTCAAGAATCTCGAGAGCCATTTTGTTCTTCTACTTCTGCTCATAAAAATTTGAATAAATTAATAAATATATCATTTAAGATAAGTTTTATTATTCTGTACAAAAAAGAAGATTCTTTATCTCTAATAAAACTTCAGATATTCATAAGCTTTATTTTGAGATTGAAAGCAATATTTTATATGTTGAAAATCCTTACGAAATTCTGCAACTTCCTCTTTTACTTTCTTAGGGTCTTTCTTATCAATTAATAATTTCTTAAAGAAATTTGCAATATCAACCATGTCATTTTTACCCATTCCTAGTCTTGTTATCTCAGAAGTCCCCATTCTCAAACCACCTGGATTTTGGTAATGCCTTCCTTGGCTAATATCATATGGTAAGAGATTACGATTCAGAATGATATTTGCATTTTCTAATAATTTTTCAATATCACCACCCAGTCCAATAGATTTCTCAAATTCTGTAATGTCAACAACAATCTGATGAGATTCAGTAAATCCTTTATGTTCCATCAAGACTTTTAATCCGATGTCAGATAAAGCTTGACCAAGTGCTTTTGCATTTTTAATAACATTTTTATGATATTCTTTACCAAATTCTAGCATTTCTGCGACCGCAATGGCTAATCCTGCAACGTTATGAAGATGATGATTTGATAACAATGCTGGAAAAGCACACGACCTAAGATTATCAATTAAATCTTCTCTATTTGATACTAAAGCACCATGTTGAGGACCAGGAAGTGTTTTATGTGTACTCATGGTCATAACGTCTGCTCCCTCCCTTAATGGATCTTGGAAATATCCTGAACCTATTAAGCCTGATACGTGAGCAGCATCATAACCAACATAAGCTCCAACTTCTTTGGCAACTTCTCCAAGTTCTTTAACAGGATGAGGAAATAGAAATACAGAGCCACCAAATAGAACTAATTCTGGTTCAAATTCACGAATTATTTTCGCTGAAGCATCAATATCAAGATTCATTTCATCATTGTCAAAGGCTAAGTATTCTACATCAATACCTCTTGTCGTTCCAGCGGTACCAAAGATTTCTCTCCCACTTTTTGCAAACCGTGGACCGTGTGAAATATGACCACCTCTAACAATGGACATGCAGCACATCTTGCCATTATTATCTGAAGTGAATGCATTATACATAACTAAATTAGCTACAACTCCAGAGACAGGTCTTACATCAGCATGGATGCAATTATAATATTTCTTCATAAGCTCCATACAAATATCTTCAACTTTATCAATATAAGTACATCCTGCATAAACCCTCTGGCCACTCCACCCTTCTGCATAACGATGTGAGAAATCAGAATTACAAGCTTCATCCACTGCAGGACTAGTGATATTTTCAGAAGCTATTAGAGGAATTGATGTTTGAAACCATCCATGATGTTCTAACAAAAGATTTCTAATTTCAGATAGTTTTTTTTCCATCTTTCATCATTCTTTTCGATTAATATTAAAAGTTAATTAAATAATAACTCTACAATTTTTTTAAACCTTTTTTAGAATTCTATTTACAGCTAAAAAACATCTTAATTTGATTTATAAATTGATGTAATAAATTAATAAAACCATCGAAAATCAAGATTTAGTTATAATTTACAAGAATTTAGTCTTCAGACTTCTCAAGAATTAGCCTTGCTTCAAAAAGATTTAACTTTTTTCCCGCTTTTTGTTTTTCTAAAGCTGTAGCTAATTTATCCTTTTTGATTTTTTCAATCATTTCATTCTTTTTAGAATATTGATTGAATTTGGGGGTTTTTTGTTTTCTTTGCTGATAAGGCTTCTTACCTTTAAAAGATTTTTTACTTTGATTCATCAGCTTTAAATATTGCTCATGATACCGATCAGCCGTTTTCTTATTCTCAATTAATTCTTCTTCAAGTTTTCTTTTATCTGCCTTTAACTTGTCAACTTTTTTGTACTCCTCTAACATTTTTGAATGATTCTCTTGAGATTTATCAGACCATTTATTTAACTGCTCATATATTTTACTAAGATTGATCTTAACAATTTCAATTTTGCGCTCAATAATAAAAAATTCGTTATTTTTCTCTTTGGAGAGATATTCCTGTTTCATTGCTGCTAATTCTCTTATTTTATCAATAATCACGTTTTCTTCAGTTATATCCAATTTCTCAGTTTCAATCCTTCTCTCTAAATTATCAATTTTCCTTTCAATCTGTTTCATCGAGAGAATCTGTTTTTCATCTTTTGTATCGCTTGTAGACTTCTGATACTTTTTCTTTTCTTCAATTAAATTATCTAATAACGTTTTATATTCAATCTTCTTTTCTTTTAGCTTCTTGACTTTATTATTCCAGTAGTCTCTTTTTTTCTTATATTTTTCTTTGGCAATATTTAACGAATTCGTAATTTCTATTTCAATTTCTTGGAGATCATTAATAAACTGTTTTGTTTTTTTGTTTAATTCATCTCTTTTTTGTCGTAAATCTTCAATTTGGGACTGAAGATCTCTAAAAGACATTCGGGACGTTTGAGTGCTCCGGTTTCTTTCTTTACTCATAAATTAATTCATTAAAGAGTATTTTTAAAAAAGCTTTTTTATAAGAATAATATAATTGGGAGTTTTTAATTTTTTAAATATTTTTTGTAAATAAATTAATAATAAAAGAATGTCTTCTTTTAAAAAATTAAAGATTTAGATTTAATTGATTTGAAAAAAGATAGAAATTATTATGAGCCCGGATATAATCAAAGACAATGATTTAATCTTCTTGATACTCGATCAAAAAAGAAGATGGCTTGTTCAAGTGAAAGCCGGTAATTCATTTCATACTCATAAGGGAATTATTGAGTTTGATGATATAATTGGTAAGCCTTATGGAACATGTATTTTTTCAAAACCTTATGAGAGCCAAGGATACAAGTTTTTTGTTCTCAAACCCTTACCAGCTGATTATGTGCTTCATATGGGAAGAAAAACTCAAATAATTTATCCTGAGGATGCAGGATTAATATTAATTTATTCAGGGATTGGACCAGGCAGTAGAATAATAGAAGCAGGAACAGGATCCGGGGCTTTAACCTGTATTTTAGGTAACTATGTTAAACCACATGGTCGTATTTATTCATATGATATTAGGGAGAAGTCTCTTAAGAAAGCAAATAAAAATGTTATTAATGCAAATCTTCAAGATATAATAACAATTCAACAAAAAGACATTTTAGAAAATGAAATTGAACAATATAATGTTGATTGCGTTGTATTAGATATACCGTGTCCTTGGTTAGCCATACCTAAAATTAAAGATAATCTTAAACTAAGTGGATCATTAGTTTCCTTCTCGCCTACAATAGAACAAGTAAAAAAAACTACTCATGCCTTATTTAGAACTAATGAGTTTACAGAAATTAATTCATATGAACTATTTAAACGAAAATTACAAGTCAAAGAAAATGCTACTCGACCTGAAGTAAGAATGATCGGTCATACAGGGTATTTAACATTTGGGAGAAAAATCGAGAATATTAAGAATCCGTATCGTGAAAAAAAACCTAATACTAAAGAAATTATAAAAATGAACGGGATGCCGTTAAGAGAGTGATAATTAATGGAAATAGATTATGAAGATTTCTCAAAATTAAATATTCGTGTTGGCTTAGTTAAAAGCTGTGAAATAATTCCAAAATCTAAAAAGCTTTATAAGCTAATGGTGGATTGTGGTGAGAGAAGCTTACGACAAATTGTCACTGGAATAGCTCAATATTATAATCCAGAAGCCTTAATAGACCAGAAAATTATAGTTTTAACAAATTTAAAGCCCCGAAATATTATGGGAATAGAAAGTAACGGAATGCTTCTTGCCGTAGATCTAAACAATGAACCTTTTTTACTTAAAATTGATGAAAGAAAACCAATCCCCCCAGGAGCAAGAATCAAATAATTAAAACCCTTTTAATTGTGTTCCTGTTTTGAATTCTTTCTTTTTCTTAAAACGCTCGGTTCTAAAAAAATGTTTCTTCTTTTCTGGTAATATATCTAAATATTTTCGTAGAATATCCTCAATATAATCTTTAGTTGGTTTATTACTAATTTTAGTTGGATCAGAAAGAGTTTCTAATATTTCTTTATCTTTTGAATCATAAGATAACCCCAAATTTTTTAGAGGAATATGGACTGAATGTAGGAACCATCCTGACGATTTTTGTTCATGAGCAATTACTTTTAGAATATTAGCATCTTCCTTTTTTATTTTAAAATCTAAAAGTTTCTTACCTGGCTTTATTATTATAGTTGCATATTCTGGGATCTTATTTTTCTTATCGTGAATCTTCTTTAAGAACTCATCAAGCCTCTTATTACTCATGGTTAAATCATAAATTCAAATACTAATACTTAATAAAGAGAAGAATTTAAAATTCATAAAAAAATTTATTATTTAATAGATTTAGCCAATGTTCCTTATTAAATAAAGGATGGCAAAATGAGCTTATTAGAAACTCCATATAAAAAAAAATTCTTTTTCAAGAAGAAAATCTGCATTCTCGGGGGAGTCGAAGCATATAAAGATGAGTTTCAAAAGAGAATTAGTTCCAATTCATTACCTTTAGAAAATAAGCAAAATATCGGAGTAAATATTAGTAAAATTGATTTTTTATTTAAAAATTATGAGAAATTTGAATTTCTTCTCTGGAATATTGATTGCAGACAACCAAGAGCTTATTTACGCCCAATTTTCTACAATGGAGCTGAAGCTATTCTTATTTTTGTATCTGAAAGAAAAGTAGAACAAATCTTACAATATTTCAATGAAATTCACGAACGTATTTCATCGATAGCGTTAATCTTCTGCATAATTCTCGAAAAATATAATAAAAAGGATATTATTGACAAATATTTTAAAAAGCAAGACTTTACTTCAATTATTAAGTTATATAATATAAAAATTCATGAAATCTCAAAATCATCAGATATTTTAAACCAAATATGTTCAATTTCTTTAGAGAAAATTGACTCTAAAGAAATAGAAGATGTCTATATTATTGATTTTATTCCCCTGGATTTGCTTTTTGATCATTCTAATATCTCTGATGAATGCAACGATTATTTTGAACCAGAATATCATGAATTTAAAAATAAGCAACCTATAGACACAGAAAAATTAATTAAATTTATCTTGAAATTAAAATTAAAAGTTCAATTTGAGACTTCTAATTGGATTAAAATAAAAAATAAAACTTTTGGTACTTTTTCGATATATCTCAAAAATGGAAATGTATATTATTTCCCAAAAATATGTGAGAAATGCAAGGATTTTAAATGTAGTAAACTCAAGAAAGCTCCATTCTTTATTTGCACTGAAGCTGAACAAAACTCCGGTTGGACAAATATCAAAGATTTGAAACAACCTGAACTTATTGTATTATCAAAAATATATCTTTTGACTGAAGGAACTGAAAAAAATTTACCCCGATCTATTATCAAGCAAATTAAAAGTATTGATATCTGTAAAAATTAAAAACTAATACAAAATGCCAGCGATTTTAAAGACTTTTGAATTGAAAACAAAAGCATACTATGATATTATTAATATTACAAATAACGTTCAAAAATGTATAGATGAGACTGATATCTCTGATGGGATCGTAAATGTACATGTAGCTGGCTCTACAGGTGCTATATCTACTGTTGAGTATGAACCAGGATTAACTAATCATGATATTAAAAACTTATTGGAGAAATTGATACCTTATAATGAAAATTATAGTCACCATAAGACATGGCATGATTACAATGGAGCAGGGCATTTAAGAAGCTTTTTAGTAAAAACATCCCAAACTTTTCCTTTTAAAAATCAAAGATTGATTTTAGGAACTTGGCAACAAATTATATTTATTGAATGTGATGAAAAAGCACGATCAAGAAAGATATACTGTATGATTATAGGAGACTAAATCTTATTAAAAGAGAGAAAAAAAATTGATTTGAATTATTTGGTTTTATTTTTTTTGATTAAATTATCTAATTCTGATATGATAATTTGATATTTATCTCGAATTCTAATTTTATCAAATTTTTCGGTAAGATCCATCACTGATTTATCAAATTGTCTTACTTGGTCACTAAAAACAGGAATTTTCTTCATTGTTTTATATGTGTTTTCTTTTAAACTGATCTGGTACTCTAAATTTTCTAAAAATTTGTTTTCAATTTCAATCAAATCCATCATCCTCTTTTATAAAATATATCATTGAATGAAATCAGAACAACTGCTTTAAAAAATACAAATATCATATAAATGTCATCGAAATCAGTTTAGGATTCCTAAGCTTTGACAAGTTTCTATGAAAATATCAAAAATATTAACATAAGAGTATTATATGGATATATCCTCGATATTATAACGATCAATATGAATATGAGTTATAATCGTAAAATTGAAAATAGAGTTTTTTGTAATCCCAGAAATATAAATTTAAATTGATCTATTATTTTATTAATTTCAAAAAATACTTTAATCAACAGTGAGTTGAGTTAAGTGGAATCACTTCTAAAATGTATAATATCTGGTCTTGATAACGCAGGTAAGACCTCAATTTTAACAGCATTAGACAAAAAATATGACTTTGAAAAGGATATTGTCCAACTTAAGCCAACTATTAGAGTAGAATACCACAAGATGAATTTTTTAAGAAATAACACGGTATTCTGGGATATGGGGGGGCAGGAGGCTTATCGTGAGATTTACGTTAATTATCAAGATGTATATTTTGATGCTACTGATTTACTTATATATGTCATCGATATTCAAGATCCAGTTAGATTTGACAACTCACTTGATTACTTAAATTCGATTTTATCATTTTTCTCAGAAAACGAGATGAGTGTCCCAGTAATAATAGCCTTTCATAAATATGATCCTGAATTACAAGCAGATGAAGAAATCCTTGCAAATATAGCAAAATTAAGAGATCGAATTATAGATGAATATCCAGATTTTAATATTTTATTTCAGCAGACTTCCATCTATGACATAATCTCAATTGTTCAGTTAGTTTCATATGGGCTTTCTGTGTTTGACAAAAAATTTTTTGAGTTATCTGAGTTGCTAGAATATTATTTGGAATTATTTAACAGTCAAGCGTTAATAGTATTTGATCGTAATGGTATTATTGTATCAGAATATTATGATGAAATTGAACCGGGAGTTTATATTGAGTTATTAGAAGCTATGAAAGAACATTTATATTTACTTAAACGAATGGAAGAGGAAAAAATCGAAGGAAATTTTGATTTTACTTCAATGGAAGGTATTCTCTTTTCTTATTTATTACGAATAAAGATAAAAGATGAATTGTTTTTTGTTTCAGCAGTACTAAAACAAGAACATAAAATAAAATTTTTTGAAAAATTCCCAGATTTTCTCGAGGATTTGACTAAAATTTTATCTCAATTATTATAAATCATTCAATATTCAAGAGCTCTCTAGCTTTATCTACTAGCTTTTCCTTCTTCTCTTTATGATTTTTTATGAATTTTAATACTTTCTCTACACATTCAGCTTTATGATCTCCACACATTAATTCTCCTTTAATGCACATTTCAAAATCTTTAGCCAATTTATCATCATTTTCTTCAAAGTGATACATTAACATTTTATAAATCATGCATTTTTGAGGTTCTCCCCCTAGTTCGCGTTGTTCCTTTAAATTTCTTCTTCCTCCTGTTAGTGCACCCTTTACTTTCTTTTCTATAGATTCTAAAAGTTCATTAAATGTAAAATAACTGTTTGGATTCCTCTTTGCCATCTTTTCTGAGCCATCTATACCAGCTAATAAATAATGATATGTTGCTCCAGGTAAAAAGAATGTTTTATAATTTCTCCTTGTGAGATCCCTAGTTAATCTGATGTGAGGATCCTGATCAATCCCAACAGGAACAATAGTTGGTTGTGGATTATCTAAAACTTGTGGAAGTATTATATCGCCAACTTGTATTAAAGACGAAATATAGAGACCAAATGTTCGTTCACCATATATTGCATTTAACATATTCTGTGTAACTAATCTACTTACCTTGAAGCATACATCTTTTACAATTGGCTCTTTAGATTGACGCCAAATATATGCTCTCTCTGGAGATGGATCTAATCCTAAAGCTAAGACATCTGCTATATTATCTATAGCGAATTCTTCTGCATCTTCCCAAGGGATTCCATTATCTTCCCAACTTTCAATATCTGCGACCGCATAATATGCTTTTCCTCCCATTTTCTGAAATTCAACAATTTCTAAAGCAGTTGTAAGTGTTCCCAAATGAAATGGGCCAGATGGTTTAATACCACTCATTACAGCCCAAGATTGATCTGAGTTAATAGCTTTGTAAACAAGATTTAGATCTCGGTGCCCGAAGATTATTTTACGACGTAGAAATCGGTTTTGTTTCATTTTCTGTCTTAATGATTCTGAAATTTGTTCTATGCCAAATTCCTTTAGCAATCGTGTATAATCATCTTCATCTATTGCTGAAGCCCCCCAGGGATCAATTTTAAAGGTATCCTCATTAACCATATGTTATCTCACACATTTTCCACTTATTAATCTAATTAACAATTAAACCAATTTGTTTAGGAATAAAATTAAGACTTGTTTTAATTAGTTTTTCTTATTACAAAGTATGATATATTAAAAAATTTTCAATGAAAATCAGATTTTTCTAAACTTTTATATAGTTCTCAAAATAAAATATATTGACTTACAAAATTCATAATTTTCTTAAGGTTTTTCTTGATGAAAAAAGATCTCGACGAAATTGATAGGAACATCCTCAAAATTCTTCAAGAAAACTCCCGTACAAGCTATAGAGAAATACAGGACGCTCTTGGTATTTCAATTGGGACCATTCATAATCGAATTTCAAAGCTAAAAAAAAATGGTGTGATAGAAGGCTATACTTTAAAGCTTAATAACGAGAAATTGGGTTATAAGTTAAGCTTTCTTATTAGAATCAATTGCGATGGAAAATTCACTGAAGAAATACTATCAGAAATTGCTAAAATTCCTGAAGTATGTTCAATTTTTCACACAACTGGAGACCAATCTGCGGCACTTATTTGCCGCTTTAAAGAATCCTCTGATGTTCACAAATTTATCCGAGATCTAAATCAGAGAGACTACATCACCCGAACTAATTCTAATATGATTCTTAAGGAATATAAAAATTCCTCTTATGTTGAGTTTCAATAATTAATTAGATTAAAACCCTAGTAATCTTACTCTCTACCTTCTGAGTTTGGATAAAAATTTTGGATTTAAACTTGGAAAAACCAGATATTGTTTGATATTCATAAAGAAGATTAAAAAATTATCGGAAACTTTTTTTATTTTTATGATTTAGAGATCTATATAAATATATAAAAGTCTTAAAAATAACATAAATGGTGAAGAAATTGAGCAACGTTCCAATAATAATATTGAAAGAAGGAACTGAAGAAGTTCGTGAAAGAGAAGCTCGAAAACAGAATATTAATGCTATGGTAGCCATCGCAGAGACTGTAAGATCCACACTGGGTCCAAAGGGGATGTCAAAGATGCTCGTAGACTCATTAGGGGATGTGACAATTACTAATGATGGGGCTGAGATCCTTAAAAATTTAGATATTGAGAATATATCAGCAAATATGATGGTTGATGTAGCTAAATCAATTGATGAAGAGATTGGGGATGGGACAACATCGGTTGTATTATTTTCTGCAGCTTTATTAGATAATGCATTAGAACTGATTGAACAAGACATTCATCCCAAACCAATTATCCATGGTTATAGGTTAGCAGCTAACAAAGCTTTAGAAATCATTAAAGAAATAGCAGTCAAAATTACCAGTGAAAATGATGAATTACTTAAAAATGCCGCTAAAACTGCCATGAATTCGAAAGATATTGCACCTTTGAAAGAGTTTTTTTCCGATTTAGCATTAAAAGCAATTAAACAGATAGCAGAAGATGATGGAAGTAATTTTTCAAAAGTAAGTAACGTTAAGATTGTTAAAGCTCCAGGAAAATCTCTTAAAGAAACAGAGTTAATTAACGGAGTATATACTCAAAAAGAAAAAGTCAATTCAATGATGCCAGACTTAATAAAGAATGCAAAAATTGCTGTTATAAGAAGAAAATTAGATGTGAAAAAGACTGAATTTGATTCTCAAGTTAGAATTTCCAGTCCTAGTGAAATTCAAGGCTTTCTACAACAGGAAGATAAAATTCTCCAAGATTACTTAAAAATCTTTAAAAATCTTGGAGTAAATATGATTGTAAACAGTAGTGATATTTCCGATAAATTTGGTGCTTATTTAGCAAGAGAAGGAATTGCTGGAATCAAAAATGTTGGAGAAAGCGACTATAAATCGATTATTAAAGCTGTTGGAGCTAAATTGGTTGATGATTTATCCTCACTCTCAGAAGAAGATTTAGGTTTCGCTGAAAAAGTCCAATTTGAGAAACTCGGAGATGATGAATATACCTTCTTTACTGGTTGTAAGAATCCAAAATCTGTTTCAATTTTACTAAAAGGTGGGCTTGATAAAATCTTAAGCACTGCTGAAGTTTCTTTACATGATGTATTATGCGTAATTGCGAAAATTCTTGATACAAAGACCGTTGTGGCTGGTGGTGGTGCAATATACATTGAGCTTGCTAAAAGAATTAGAGAATACGCTAATCAAATAGGTGGAAAAGAACAATTAGCAGTAACTGCATTTGCTCTGGCACTTGAAGAGATTCCTAAGACTCTTATAAAAAATGCAGGTTTGGAAGAGATCGAAAAAATAACTGAATTAAGAGCTGCTCATAAAAATGATGCTGACAAGTGGATTGGGATTGATACTATTACAAATACCGTTGAGGACAACTTTAAGAAAGGTATAATTGAACCCGCTGAATTGATTAATCATATTATTAAGAGTGGCAGTGAACTTGCTAATCTTATCTTAAGAGTTGATAGAATCATTAGTGCTAAAGGTACTAAATCAGAAGGAATGTAATAAAAAACTATTTTTTTTAATTATATTTTTTTAAATTTTAATTTTTTTCATTGTAACTATACAATTGTTCAGTTTTATTTCGTATTAGTCTATAAAGTTTCAATGAACTAAAAAAAAAGAAATAATAAAATAATTCTTACATTTTATTCAAACACACTAATAGTCATATACAATAACTTTTTTGATAAAAAATAATATAAAAATGGAACATATAGATTCAATCAATCTTGAGAAATTAAAATCTTTAAATAACGACCATGTTTTTAAGATTGTAGATGAATTTGTAAGGTTATGTAAACCTTCGAAGATAACAGTGATTACAGATTCAGAAGAAGATATTAATTATGTAAAAAACAGAGCTATTGAATTAGATGAAGAACAAAAATTAAATTTAGAAGGGCACACTGTTCATTATGATGGCTTTTTTACTATGACTAACCATGATCAAGCAAGAGATAAGGAACATACTCAAGTCTTAGTAAATAAAGAGGAGTTGGATTTATACCCTTGGATAAATACAATGGATAGAGAAAAGGGTCTTAATGAAATTTTAGAAATAATGGATGGTTGTATGGAAGGTCATGAATGTGTAGTAAGATTTTTTTGTTTAGGGCCTAAAAATTCTAAATTTTCTATATTAGCTCTTCAATTAACAGATTCTTATTATGTTGCTCATTCTGAGGATCTTCTTTATCGATCGGGATATGATGAATTTAAAAGATTAAATGGTTCTAATGATTTTTTCTATTTTATTCATTCTTCGGGAGAATTAATAGGAGATCCCCCAGTAACAAAAAACCTTGATAAAAGGAGAGTATATATAGATTTAGCAAAAGGAAGAGTCCTTTCAGTTAATAATCAATATGCTGGAAATTCACTAGGGTTAAAAAAACTTGCGTTAAGATTAGCAATATTTAAAGCAAATAATGAAGATTGGTTGACAGAGCATTATTTTATTATGGGGGTTCATCCAAAGGATAGAAATAGGATTACATACTTTTGTGGAGCATTCCCATCAGCATGTGGCAAAACCAGTACTGCTATGTTACCTGGGCAAACTATCGTTGGAGATGATATTGCTTACCTAAGAGTTTGGAATGATGGTTATGCTCATGCTGTAAATATTGAAAGGGGCATCTTTGGCATTATTAAAGATGTAAATGCGAAAGACGATCCCGAAATTTTTGCAGCACTTACGTCCCCCAGAGAAACTATTTTTTCCAACGTATTGATTAATGATGGAACCCCTTATTGGATTGGAGATGGAAGAACCCCTCCTGATGATGGATTTAACTTCTCAGGTAACTGGTATACTAGTAAAAAGGATAAAAATGGCAAATTAATACCTCTTGCACATCCAAATGCGCGTTATACTATTCGTATCGAAGAATTAGATAATGCAGATCCAAATCTACATAAAAAGGAAGGAGTACCAGTACATGGAATTCTGTATGGCGGAAGAGACAGTGATACAATGCCACCTGTTATCGAAAGTCTAAACTGGGAACATGGAGTCTTTTTAGGAGCTTCAATTGAATCAGAAACTACATCAGCTACTTTAGGTGCTGAAGGAGTTAGACAAGCAAATCCAATGGCAAATCTTGACTTTTTAGTGGTAAGCTTAGGAAAGTATTTAAGAAATCATCAAAAATTTGGCAATCAATTGAGAAATTGTCCTAAAGTGTTTGCAACTAATTATTTTCTTAAAAGCAAAGATGGAAAATATTTAAATGGAATTTTGGATAAACTTTGTTGGGTAATTTGGGCAGAAGGACGAATTCACAATAATTTTGAGGCTATAGAAACACCCATTGGTTATATCCCTAGATTTACGGATTTAAAGGCAATTTTTAAGCAATATCTTGATAAGGAATATGAAAAAGAAGATTACATTAATCAATTTTCTATAAAACCTAAGAAACTCTTAGAAAAAGTAGATAGGATTGAAGCTATGTATAAAAAAGAAAAAGATGTTCCAAAGTTTTTCTGGGATATACTTAATATCCAAAGGTCAAATTTGGTAAGTTTAAAAAATAGTTATAACTCTGATGAGATTTCTCCTTTATTATTTTAATATGAAACTTCTTAAGAAAAAAGCTTAAACTAAATACTTCAATCCAGATCTGACTTTATATGTCTTATTTATCCTATCAACTTCTATAAAGCGCTTAATTTCTAAATTATTTAGAAAATCTCGCATTTGAGCTTTATCTTTTTTTAATTCGTCTGCTAATCCTTCAATATTATGTTCATAAGTGCGTAAAGTTTCAAGCAATGATGAATATTCTTCGTAGATATGGTTTACTAAAAAGGTGATGGATTCTTTTATGTTTAAATTAGTTTTAGTACTAGTTGGAAAGATTTTACTCTCTTCAGGTAAATAATTTTGTGAGCGAATAACTTCTGGAGGTCGAGATCCTTCTAAATCCTGTTTATTTGCTAAAAACACAGTTGGAATATTTGGTGGTAGATTTTTTCTAATAGAATTTAATATCATAATAGCACTATCATCTTTCTCTGGAGCAGACGCATCAAAAATGAAAATTATTCCATCACTGCCAGTAGTAATGATACTTCTCATTATTGAGAATCTTAAAAGACCTGGAGTACCAAATAAATAGCAATCGAATCCATTAAGCTTTACACTTCCAAGATCCATCCCTACAGTATAAAATTTATCATCTTTACCTTTCGCTTCAACATTCAAAGCATTTGGATCTAAAGCTTTTATGTAGCTTGACTTACCAGACTGTAATGGACCACTTACTAATATTTTCACAAAAAAATACCTATATTTAATTTCTTAATTATACTTTTCTCACTTATTTTTAATATTCACTAAGAGTTAAATTTTTTTTAAAGGGTTAACATATTTGGATATTATAATATTGTCTTTTATAATAAAATTATTTTCTATTATATAGGTAATAAACCATATAATATCATTAAAATAAATTATATAAACCTCAACATAAACGCTAAAATCCGGATGTATCATAAAAAAAAAGAATTGAATTTTGAAAAAATTTCCCGATTTCATACATTTTTTTCTAAACCGTCTTAATCCAAAGATTGGTATTCTTATGAATATTTTGAATGAATATTCAATATTGATAACTTTAAAATCAAAAAAAATCCTAAATTGATACTTTTTCCTTACTTTTTTTTCAAAATAACACATGAAAATGTCGGATATTATAAAAAATGTTATAAAAATCCGAAATCGTAAAAAATCTTTAAATATTAGGATCGATCTTAATTATAATATCAAACAAAGTTATTGTAATCCTTAAAAATATAATAAATACATTATTAAAAATATCAATATTTATAAAATTAGTCAATTAAAGCTTAAAATAGACTAGATTTACCAAATTAAGGTCTAACAAATTATGCAAATGGTTGATTTTAAGTTTCGAAATGAACTTATAAGGGAAGATTTTTCATTAAATTATTGTTATCAGTGTGGAACCTGTTCCAGTTCATGTCCAGTAGCTTTTATTACAAATGGTGAGTATAATCCTCGAAAAATCATTGAACAGTCACTTTTAGGTCTTAAAGATTTATTATTAAAAGACCAAGTACCCAATGTCTGGTTATGTTGCACTTGTCAGATGTGTGTTGAAGAATGCCCGCAAAACGTCTTTTTAACAGAAATATTTGAAAAAATTAAAAATAGAATTGTAGAATTAGGAGAATCTTATCCTGAAGTTTTTAAACAACAAGCAAAGACTGTTATAGAAAATGGAGTTGCAATTCCGCTCTCACAACCGATCATTCGAAGAAGAGATCAACTAGGACTCCCAAATATAGAATCGGTCGATATTGATGAACTGAAAAAATTACTAGATGCTACTGGTTTTAAAAATAAAGTAAAAATAAAAGAGGAAAGTAAATAATATGACTTACAGTTATTTTTTAGGATGTGTTATACCTGGAAGGCTCCCCTTTTTAGAAACTTCAGCTCGAAAAACATTTGAAAAACTTGGTTTGAAAGTTAAAGATCAAGCTAAATATTCCTGTTGCCCCGATCCTACTGGTACAGCTCAACTAGATCATGACACTTTTTTGGCAATGGGAGCGAGGAATTTATGTTTGTATGAAGAAAGTAAGAATGACATATTGAGTTTATGTTCAGGATGTACAGAATCTCTTAAAATGGTTAAACATATATTAGATAGTGATGATGTAAAGAAAGAAGAAATTAATTCGAAATTAAATGTAATCGGAAAAAACTACAAAGGAAATATTAATGTTAAACACTTTGCTGAAGTTTTGTATGAGAATATTGAAAAAATTAAAGAATTAACAAAAAACCCATTGAAAGATCTTAAAGTTGCAGGGCATCCTGGATGTCATTATTTAAGACCTTCTGAAATAATTAATTGGGATGATCCTCTAAATCCTACAACATTGGATGAGCTGATAGAAGCAATAGGGGCATTCCCCGTTGATTATAATTTGAAAAATGATTGTTGTGGGAATCCTGTTGAAAAATCTGATAAAAATATCTCTCTAACTATGTTGGAAAATAAACTTGAAAGTATGAAACAAGCAGGAGCTGACTGTATTGTTTGTGTTTGTCCAGCATGTTATCAGCAATTTGATTTCAACCAAAAAGAAGTAAATAAGAAAAAAGGTAAGGACTACAATTTTCCTGTCTTTTACATCACTGAATTGATTGCTATAGCATTTGGACTAGATATTGAAAAACTTGGATTTAATTTCCATAGAATAAAAATTGATAATATTTTAGAAAAAATTTCATAAAGATTAGGAGGCAATTAAATTTGGGTAAAACAATTAAAAAAGTTATGGTCATTGGAGGAGGAATTGCAGGAATCCAAGCATCTTTGGATTTAGCTGAAAGGGGTATAGAAGTCGAATTAGTTGAAAAAAGTGCGTGTATTGGTGGGAGGATGGCTCAGCTTGATAAGACATTTCCTACAAATGATTGTTCCATTTGTATTTTAGCTCCTAAACTTGCAGAGTGTTTTCGTCACCCTAATATTAATTTGCATACTTTATCAGAAATTCAAAATTTATCAGGAGAACCTGGTAATTTTAATGTGAAAATATTTAAGAAAGCTAGATATGTAAAAGAAGAAGAATGTATAAATTGCGGACAGTGTATAGAGAAATGTCCAATGAGAGTAGATGATGAATTTGATATGAATTTAAGGAAACGGAGGGCAATTTATATTGATTATGTACAAGGTGTCCCTTCTATTATGACTATTGATAGAAATAACTGTTTATTCTTTACAAAGAATGCTTGTAGAATCTGTGAAAAGGTATGTGAAAGAGAAGCAATTGATTTCGATCAGAAAGACGAAGAAATTGAATTAAGTGTAGGATCAGTTATTGTAGCGACCGGATATGACATATTTGATCCAAAACATCTTGATTCTTTGGGATACGGGCATTATGCTAACGTAGTTACTGCTTTAGAGTTTGAAAGATTAATTTGTGCCTCTGGACCTTTGGGAGGGCATTTAGTAAGACCTTCAGATAAAGCTGAACCAAAAAAACTTGCTTTTATAAACTGTGTTGGCTCAAGAGATATAAAAAATAATCTCTATTGTTCATCTTGTTGTTGTATGTATACAACAAAAGAAGCAATGATTGCATATGAACACGACAATGAAATAGAAACTTCAATATTTTATATTGATCTTAGAGCTGCTGGTAAAGGTTTCCGAGAATACATTGAAAGGGGAACAAATGAATACGCTATTAATTATATTAAAGGTAAAGTAGCAAAGATACTAGAAGATGATCAGAGAAATCCTGTAATCTTCTATGAGGATATCAATACTTCCCAGGTTAAGAAACTTAAATTTGATTTAGTGATTTTAGCTACTACTATGATACCAAAAAAGGATTCTGCAGAATTAGCCAAAATTATAGGGATTGATATTGATAAGTTTAATTTTTTTAAAGCAGATAATTACCAACCACAAAAATCCTCTAAAGATGGAATCTTTCTCTGTGGAGCTTGTAGAGAGCCAATGGACATTCCAAATTCTGTAGTTGATGCAAGTGGTGCAGCTGCAAAAGCCGCTGAAATAGTGATGAGGGGATAATTAAAAATGAAAGATGAAGATATTAGGATTGGTGTTTTTATTTGTCATTGCGGTACTAATATAGGTGGTGTTTTAAACATTTCTGAGTTAACAGAATATACCAAAACTTTATCAAATGTAGTATATTCTGACTCTAATCTTTATACTTGTTCAGAGGTTGGATTAACTGAGATTAGAGAAAATATTAAAGAACATAACTTAAATCGAGTTATTGTTGCATCATGTTCACCTCGAACTCATGAACCTCTATTTAGATCAACCTGCCAAGAAGCAGGTTTAAATCCTTATTTATTTGAAATGGTAAATATTCGTGATCAAGATTCTTGGGTTCATATGAAGGAACCCGAAAAAGGTACTGAGAAAGCTAAGGATTTAATAAGAATGGGTGTACATAAAGCAGCTTTACTAGAATCATTAGAAAAAGTGCAAGTTAGCGTTATACCATCTGCATTAGTAATTGGTGGTGGAATCGCTGGTATGAATGCAGCATTAAATTTAGCTAATCAAGCATTTAAAATAAGCTTAATAGAAAAAGACGCTGAATTAGGCGGTCTATTAAAACATCTTTATAAGATATATCCTACCAACGATTTAGCTTCTCAAATCTTAGACACAAGAAATTTAGCGGAAAATCATAAAAATATTACTGTTCTGAAATCCGCTAGCATTGAAAAAGTAGAAGGATTTGTAGGAAATTATAAAACTACTGTCCTACAAGGTAAAAAGAAACATATAATTGAATCAGGTGCTATTATTGTTGCTACAGGAGCAAAACCCTTATCACCTGAAGGATTTTATAATTATGATGGAAAAATTGTTATAAGTCAAATGGAATTAGAACAACTGTTAAAAGATAATAAGATTAGCTCAAAAAATATTACCATGATTCAGTGTGTTGGATGTAGAAACGAGGAGCGAAAATATTGCTCGAATATATGTTGTATGACCGCTCTTAAAAATGCAGTTTTAATCAAGGAAACTAACCCTGATGTTAATGTTATTATAATTTTCAGAGATATTCAAACTCAAGGGGTTAGATACGAGGAATATTATAGAAGAGCGAGAGAAATGGGAATATTATTTATAAAATATGTGCCTGAGAAGCCCCCAATAATTAAAAAAGATAGAATTGAGGTTTATAATGAATTCATGAATCAAGTTATTGGTTTTGCTTATGATCTTGTTGTCTTATCGATGCCTCTTATTGCTAATGAAGATTCAGAACAATTAGCTAAAATGCTAAAAGTCCCCTTAGAGGAGAATAATTTCTTTTTAGAAGCGCATGTGAAATTAAGACCTGTTGATTTTGCTACTGATGGAGTATTTGTATGCGGATCTGCTCACTGGCCAGCAGATATTTCAGAAGCTGTCTCTCAATCAAATGCTGCGGCCTCTAGAGCTAGTACAATACTTTCTAAAGAGATGCTTGAAGTAGAAGGTTCTACTGCAGAAGTTGATACTGATTTATGCGTAGGTTGTGAAGCATGTATAAAAATATGCCCCTATAGTGCAATATCTAAAGACGAAGATACTGATACTGTAATTGTTAATAAAGTTGTTTGTAAAGGGTGTGGAGTGTGTGGTGCTAGTTGTCCCCAAAATGCTATCATTATACACCATTTTACTCATGATCAAATTATTGCTGAAATTGTCACTTATGGAGGTGGAGATTAAATGGTATTTGAACCAAAAATTTTAGGTTTTTTATGTAATTGGTGCTCTTACGCAGGAGCAGATCTAGCTGGTGTTAGTCGAATTCAATATCCCACTAATGTGAGAATTATTCGAGTTATGTGTTCTGGGAGAGTTGATCCAGTATTTATAGCTGAAGCATTTATTAATGAAATTGATGGTGTGCTTGTTTTAGGATGCCATTTAGGAGACTGCCATTATATAAGTGGAAATTACGAAGCAGAATTAAAAATGGAAATGTTAAATAAAACATTGTCAATGATAAATTTCTCAGATAGAGTTAGACTCGATTGGGTCTCTGCAGCAGAAGGAAACAGATTCGCTCAAATCGTTAGTGAATTTACCGAGCATATTCGGGAATTGGGTCCATCTCCAGTCAAAAATAAGAAGCTTAAAAAAGAAATGATTGACAATTTAAATGCTGTGAAATACGCTTTGTGTGATGCAAGATTAAGGGCATTAGTTGCAAGGCAAAGAGAATTAACAACAGAGGGAAATGTTTATGGAGAAATAATACCAAAAGAAGAATTCGAGGAAATACTTGATAATGCAATTGAAAATGAATTTATTAGACATAAAATTTTGGAGAAAATTAAAAAAGAAGGTAAATCTGTGCCTGACATAGCAAAAGAAGTTGAAATAGAACCCCATAAAGTATTAAAACATATTGTCACTCTTCGAGCTAGGGGTTTAGTTGATGTTGATGAAATAAATGAAGAAATTCCGACCTTTATATCGATTAAAGAGGTTTAAGAATGGATAAAATTGGTTCAGTTTTAGTAATAGGAGGAGGAATTGCAGGTATCCAAGCTTCAATGGATTTAGCAGATTCAGGTTATAAAGTATATCTAGCTGAATCTTCTATGAGTATTGGAGGTGTTATGTCTCAATTAGATAAAACATTTCCCACTAATGACTGTTCTATATGCATTTTGGCACCAAAACTGGTTGCTGCGGGACGTCATGAAAACATCACACTTTTGATTAATACAAATTTAGAAAAAATTAGTGGTGTTCCTGGAAATTTTAAAGTTGAATTAAATCAAAAATCTTTGTTATTAAATCAAGATAAATGTACTGGATGTGGAGTATGTGCTCAAGAATGTCCCGTAGAAGCAATTGACTTTTTTAATGAAGGACTTTCAAACCGATCGGCTATATCCGTCAAATTCCCCCAAGCTGTTCCCTTAGTGTTTTCAATTGATCAAGAAATTTGTATAGGATGTGGTTTTTGTAAAGGTGTTTGCAAAGCTAAAGCAATTGATTATACTCTTGAAGACAAATTAACAATTCTTAATGTTGGAGCTATAATTTTAGCCGTAGGTTTTGATGAATACGATCCGGGTGTGGTTCAACAATACGGTTATAGTAAATTTTTAAATGTTGTTACCAGTATTGAATTTGAGCGAATATTAAGTGCTAGTGGTCCTCATTCAGGACTTATTCTTAGGCCTTCAGATGGAATTATTCCAAAAAAAATAGCATTTCTACAGTGTGTTGGTTCAAGAGATAAAAAACATGGTGCGGAGTACTGTTCTTCCATATGTTGTATGTATACTGCTAAAGAAGCTGTGATAGCTAAAGAACATATGGAAATAATTGAACCAACAATATTCTCTATGGATGTGAGAGCCGTAGGAAAAGATTTTGATAAATATATTGAACGTGCTCAAGAAGAATATGGTATAAAGTATATTCGTAGTCGAATTTCTGATATTAAGGAAATACCGGAAACAAAAGATTTAATTCTTCATTATGAAAATGAAGAAGGAAAGGTTGTGAAAGAAATTTTTAATTTAGTAGTTTTAGCAGTGGGTGCGTTACCTAATCATACTACTAAAGAACTAGTAAAAAAGTTAGGTACTGAATTGAATGAATATAATTTCTGTAAAACTAAACCATTCTCTCCTGTTGAAACCTCAAGGGAGGGAATATTTGTGTGTGGTATGATTTCAGAACCTAAAGACATTCCAGAGACCGTTGTAGAAGCTAGTGCTGCAGCAGGAGCAGCAAATATCCTATTATCTGATGTTAGGAATACACTAATAACAGAAAAAGAATTGCCAAAAGAGAAGGATATTAGCGGAGAACCTCCAAGGATTGGTGTTTTTATATGTCATTGCGGTATAAATATCGGAGGGGTTGTGGATGTTCCTGAGGTAGTAGACTATGCAAGTGAATTACCAGACGTAATTTATGCTGAAAGAAACTTATATACTTGTTCTGCTGATACTCAAACCAACATTAAAGAAAAAATTAAAGAACATAATTTAAATAGAGTCATTGTTGCGTCATGTACTCCAAGAACTCATGAACCATTATTTCAAGCTACTATAAGAGAAGCTGGTTTAAATAAATATTTATTCGATTTAGCCAATATACGTGATCAATGTTCATGGGTTCATATGCATGAACCTGAGGAAGCAACAGAAAAAGCGAAAGATTTAGTTAGAATGGCTGTAGCGAAAGCTCGAAAGTTAGTTCCTCTTCAAGAACAACAAGTAGAGGTTATTCATAAAGGAATGGTGATAGGAGGAGGTGTAGCAGGGATGACTGCTGCTTTAAATCTAGCAAATCAGGGTTTTGAAGTATTTCTCGTTGAAAAGAGTGAAAAACTTGGTGGTTTTTCTAATAATATTTTTCAAACTATAGAAAATTATGATGTTCAACAATATATTAAAGATTTAATTTCAAAAGTTAACAATCAAAAGCTTATTAATGTATTTCTTAATGCTAAAATTAACTCAATCGGAGGATATGTTTGTAATTTTACAACTAAAATTACTTATGGTAAAGATAAGCAAAAAAAAGAATTTCGACATGGTATCATTATAGTTGCAACAGGGGCTCAAGAATATATCCCTAAGGACGATGAATTCCTTTTTGGTAAAGATGATAGAATTATCTTACAGTCAGAACTAGAGAAAAATCTCTTTACTACACCAGATAAAATTAAAGAATTAAATTCAATTGTAATGATCCAGTGTGTTGGCTCTAGAAATGAAGAAAATCCTTACTGTAGTAGAATGTGTTGTAGTGAAGCAATTAAAAATGCTCTAAAAGCAAAAGAAATCAATCCAGATCTTAACATCACAGTTTTATACAGAGATATTAGGACATATGGATTTAAAGAAAAGTATTATAATCTTGCTAGAGAAAAAGGAGTAATATTTCTTAGATATTTAGAGGATAACCCTCCAGAAGTTAAGCTAGAGAATGGAAAATTAACTGTTTCTATAGATAAACCAGATCTAGGAACTATTAACATAAATTCAGACTTAGTGGTACTTAGTGCTGGTATGATCGCTGACGGGGAAGCTAATGAAAATTTAGCAAAGATGCTAAAAGTCCCTATAAATGATGATAATTTCTTTTTAGAGGCTCATGTAAAGCTTCGACCTTCAGATTTTGCAACAGATGGTATATTTTTATGTGGAACTGCTCGTGGAGCTGCTACTATTAGTGAAAGTATAGCACAAGCAATGTCTGCTGCCTCAAGAGCGACTACAATCTTATCAAAAGATATTTTAATAACTGAAGGGGTTATATCAAAAGTTGATCCCGCATTATGCATTGGATGCAACAGGTGCGCTGAAGTTTGTAACTATGGAGCTGTTGGTGTTAAATATGAAGAAGGTTTAATGATATCTGAGGTAAATCCCTTACTTTGTAAAGGTTGTGGGGATTGTGCTGCTGAATGTCCAGCAGAAGCCATTACTATGAGTCATTTTGGTCGCATTCAGATTGAACCAATGATTGCAGAAGCTGCTAAAGGTATAGTACAAGATGGACAACCTAGAATTGTTGCGTTTCTTTGCAATTGGTGTAGCTATGCCGGTGCCGATTTAGCGGGAGTAAGCCGTTATCAATACCCTCCAAATGTAAGGACGATAAGAGTCATGTGTTCTGGTGGAATTCCAAAGAGTTTCATATTACAGGCATTTTTGGAAGGTGCTGATGGTGTCTTTATTGGGGGATGCCATCTTGGAGATTGTCATTATATCGCAGGAAATCAAGACACTTTAAGAAGAACTAATGAAATTGAAAAAATTATTAAATCTCTTGGTATTAACCCTGAAAGATTCATGAGAAAATGGGTTTCTGCAAGTGAAGGGAAAATTTTTGCTGAAACTATTACAGAATTTACCGAAAAGCTGAGAAAATTGGGTCCAATTGAAAATGATTACAAAAAGGAAAAAGTAAAACAGAAAAAAGAAATAGAAAAAGAAATTGTAATAACAGAATAAATATTTAATCAAGATCAAAAAATTAGGAGTTAAGTATATGATAATAACTAAACAAAAGGATATTGAAGAAATATATGATATGATAAAGCCATACTCAAAAATTTTAGTCGCAGGGTGCGATGGGTGTTGTCAACCTCCAAGGTCGATAAATGAAGCCAAAGTACTAGCCCAAATGCTTGAATTAAAGGCAAGAAGTGAAGGAAAAGAATTAAAATGGAAAGCGATCACAGTTTTAAGACAATGTGATGATAGAATAGCAGCTACAACCTTAAGACCTTTCATTGAAGAATATGATGCTATTGTTTCATTATCATGTGGTCTAGGAGTTGGAATGTTAAATAGGATCCTTCCTACTATTCTTACATTTCCTGCGCAAAATAGTTTATTTGGTGGAGTAGAAAATAATGGAGAGAATTATTTTGCTGAATACTGTGAAACCTGTGGAGATTGTTTATTAGGAGTAACAGGGGGTATTTGTCCTATGGCTGGCTGTGCTAAAAACCTTAGTAATGGTCCCTGCGGAGGTCAAGTTGAAGGTAAATGTGAAGTAGGAGGATATGTGCATGATTGTGCTTGGGTAAAAATGTATGAACGTCTAAAAAAGTTTAACAGACTTGATCTATTCACTAAGTATCGACCACCACGAAATTACCGTTTATGGTCAAGTCCAAGATTTTTACATATTTATGAACCAAGTTCAAATGAAGAACCATCAAAAGAGGAGGAGAAAACATAAAATGCCAAATCGTCCAGCTTATAGCAATTTAGTTAAAGCAGTCAGGGAAGGGAAATTCGTCATAACCGGGGAACTAGAACCAGAAAAAGATTTTGATATTGGGCACGTTTTACATTCTGCTGAAGAAATGAAGAAAACGGGGAAAATTATTGCTGCCAACGTCACGGATGGACCTCAAGGAGATGCCTATACTTGTTCCATGGTACCATGTTATTTGGTTCAGGAAAAAGTTGGATTAGAAGCAATCTGGCAGATGACCGTACGAGATAGAAACCGAATTGCATTATTTGGAGATATTTTAGGGGGTGCCATACTTGGACTAAAAAACTTACTTGCTTTAACAGGAGATCATTCTGCTTTGGGGGATCATCAAAAAGCGAGGCCAGTATATGACTTAGATTCTACACAGCTAATTGAACTGGTTTCCAAGATGGTAGATGATGGAACTGACTTAGAAGGAAATGAAATTAGAGGTGGAAAACCACAGTTAAATGTGGGTTGTGCTGCAAATCCTAATTCAATTCCAAGAGAACCTGAAATTTTAAAAGTTGGCAGAAAGGTAGAAGTGGGAGCTGATTTTATTCAGACTCAGACTTCATTTGATATAGATGATGCTAAAGAATTCTTAAAGGAATTAGATAAATTTAACACTCCTGTTCTACTTGGACTATTTCCTATAAAAAATTATGGAATAGCTTGGTATTTTAACGAATACATACCTGGAGTTTCAGTTCCACAAGATTTTCTTAGTGCGTTAAAAAAAGCAGAGAAAGATAACAAGGGAAATAAGTCTGCTAAGTATGCTGCAATTGATAAAGTAAATTTAGATTTTTATATACCGTTTATTAAAGAAATTAAAAAAACTACTAAAGCTGCAGGTATTCATTGTATGGCAGTGCACTATGAAAGATTATTCGAACCGCTTCTTAAAGATTTCTGAGATTAAACTAATAAAATTAAATTAATTTATTTTAAAAATTAAAAATTTGAATTTTTTTAAATAATAGCAATAATGAAAAGGGAGAAATTAATGAAAAATTTGGATGATAAAGATAAAAGGATTCTTGAAATGCTTCTTGAAGATTCTAGAAGACCATATCATGAGATCGCAGCAGATCAAAATGTACAATTATCTGAATCTACAGTCAGAAAAAGAGTTCTTAAACTCCAAGATGAAGGAGTAATTGAGAAATTTACTATAAAAATATGTCGTGAGGATGAAAGATGTATTATAGCATTCATTACTCTTATCCCAAAAAGTCCAGCTGAGACAAAAGAATTATTAAGGGAAGCACAAATTCTTCCTCAATGTGAGGAAGTTTATTTCCTTGCTGGAGAATGTGGTGTTTTAATTAAAGTAAATGTACCAGAGATTATTGAGTTAGATGCTTTAATAGAAGCATTTCGAGCTCGTGCTGACGTTAGAAGCGTAGAGAGAGTTTGCGTAGTCCTCAGACCTATTAAAACAATACAAACTGAAGGAAGAGTGATATAATCACTTTTTCACTTTTGATTACTTGACTAAACCCATTTAACAGCTGAAACTAATTTATGTTTATAATAGTTGCCTAAAATCAACCTTAGAATTTCTTCAAAACAACCTAAAATCCCTTCCCCACTTAGGGCTATCGTGTATTTTGTTTCCACGTTTTTATACTCACGAATATTAATTTCTCGCAAAAAAACTCTTGAGTTAAACTTATCTGGCAAATCCTGTTTATTAAATGCAATAACAATAGGAAGATCTCGAACTGAATCACGAAAATATGTAATAAGTTCTTGCCAAGATGCAAGATTTCGTTCATAGACTTCTTCTCGAGAATCTGCCACAAATATTACACCATCAACTGCTCGTAAGGTGATTGGTCTTGTTACAAAATAGAAATCTTGACCAGTAGTCGTATAAATATGTAGCTTTAGTTTCCACTCTTGATTTTGAAAGGTAACTGTTCCATAGTCAAAAAATAAAGTTCTATTGATGGTACTTTCAATACTATGTAACTCTTCACCTTTTCCAAAATGAGAAAATAAAGCTTTAATTGATGTTGTTTTACCAGAAAAAGCAGGACCAAAATAAACAATTTTAATGCTTATAGTTTCATCTACATGATCAACTATCATATTCACAATTCTAAAATCATCTTTATAAAAGCCAATTTTTTAAAGAAAATTTTCAATCAAAATCTTAAATTAAGATATTACAAAAAAATAATAAATCTAAAACTCATTGATCTAAATTTTTCGACAGGTTTTTCATAGCAATAAGAGCACTTCCTACTTGCACTCTAACAAGTTTTTGGATTGGAATTATCTCAAAACTTGTTTTTTTTAATATCTCCTTAATTATTTGCTCAACTTGTAAATCTACTTGAGATTTAATATCTAAAATTTCCTTATTTAACTCTGGATTTAAATTAGCTGCTTCTTCACATAATCTTGCTAACATCCCTAGTCCTAATGAAGAGTAGTATCGACTTGCTACCATAGTATCAAATGCTTGGGCAATACTCGCTTTTCCTTCATATTTTTCTGTTTTTTCAGCAAATTCTATTTCCGGTTCTAATCTTTTTATAAAGTTTGTAATAAAATCATAGACTGATGTAAAAAATTTAGAAGAAGGATTACAATATTTTTTAATAGAGTTAAATTTATTCACTGAAAATTCGTGAATTCCTTTGTAAAAATCAAATAATTCTAAAATTTTTTCTCTACGATTATATTCAGAAGGACTATCATTTTCCAAAGCTTTATCATAAAAATAAGGCATCTCACATACCAATGTAAATCCTTTCCCATTGGTTTTACTTAAAAGATAATCATCTGATGAAGTACCACTTTTAATTAATTCCTGTGGGTTATTAACACCGTTTTCCTCCAGGAAATCATAGGCTTCTTGAATACCAAACATTTGATAAATTGCTGGATGGAGTTCCTTCAAATATTGTGTTTCGGGTTCACCACGATGTATTGGTGAATTTTCTTCTTTTGTGAAATTAATAAGTTCTTGAAACATCTCTTTTATATCATGAGAAACATACCAATAAACGCCGCAAAATCCAGCATTATGAAGACTGAACATAAAATCCGGTTTTTTATCTTCAATTAATTTCATTAATGCTTGAGTTTCCGGTGGTGGATTTGAAAAAACGAGCTTTTTGTATTCAATAGGGAATGTCCACTCAATTTGTTCATGACCAGGAGGTCTATAATAATTCTTTGCATATTTAAATGGATTGAATTTTCCTTTAAACCATCCTTCGTTAAGAATAGCACCATCTGGATCAATGGCTTTTATTAAATACCAGGTATAACCTAAATCTTTAGTTACATCTGGATTCTCTGCAAGATATCCTGAGAGGAATTCTACAGTGAGACTTCCTATTGGCTCATTCGGATGGGGAAAAGCAAATAATAATGCATTTTTTTTACCTTTTCCAATTTTAAGACATAAAATTGGATGTCCTAAAGAAGAACTTCCAAGATTAAACAATTCTACTTCTTCATGTTCTTCTGCTAACTTTCTACTAGAATTATCCAATTCATCAACAGTAAGAAATTCTTTATAATTAGGAATGCTGCCTATTACTTTACTGATATTAGACTTCATTTTATCATTCATCATGAATTCAGCCTTCAATTTAGTAAATATTAGTTTTATTCATAATATTTAAGTGTTTATAAAGAAACTATTTAAGAAAAAATACTATTGATAAATAAATATTAAATATATCAAAGTAGCTAAAATTAAAAGATGACTCCTGCCATTAGACAAAAACTTGTCAACAAATCACAATAGGAGAGATATTAAAAATAGAATCTTTAAGTCTTGAAATCCAAAAAATTTATATATAGGAGAAAGGCAGGAGCCATTGTTTTTAATTATAGTTTTATATTCTTATTACAAATATTTGGATTATTAAATATTCTTATTCTATGACAATAGAACTCTAAAGAAACTTTAATATATTTGTATTAAATTCAAAAATTTTTACTGATTTTAAAATTAGGTTATTTATTTATTAGAAAACATTATTTCCATTTGAATGATACAATCTCCATCTTTAAACTCCATAATGCTAATTTATAATGTAGGTATGATTATATAATAATTTATGAAAAAGAATCATATTGAATTGCCTAATAAAAAGAATGAAAAAGAAGTAATATTGATTAGAAAAGCTATCATGGATTTTTATCATAAAGGGCATGTTAAAAGTGATCCTTCTCTTTATGAAAAGATACTACATGATGAATGGAAATTTTTTCTTTTTGATGAAAATAAACAGTTAAAAATTGTCGATAAAGACGAATATTTATCTTGGTACCATCCAGAGAATGTTAATAAGAATCTGACGTGGAAAACTCATTTTTACTACATTGATGTTACAGAAAATATCGGAGCAGCCAAATTAAAGCTTGAATGTGAAGAAGTAGGATATATAGACTATTTTAATCTTATGAAAATCAATGGAAAATGGTGGATTGTCCATAAACTTTCATTTAAATTATATTAAATTAATCATATCATTTTAAAATTAATGAAATATAAAAAAAATATTCTTATTTTGAGTATACCTTAACTAATTCTAGCAATTGTTTTAATTTTAGAATTAAAGTTTTTCAGGAATTATTTTATTTAACCTCCTTATATTGCTAAGATATTTTAAATATGAAAAATAAGAAGTAGATTATATTTTAGTGTGATTTGAGATTAAAATCTTCAAAATAATATAAAAGATACAGAATTATAG
>JBHLNK010000035.1:0-35016 GCA_048941625.1 Promethearchaeota archaeon
TATTGCTCAACTTCTTAAAAATTTTATAATAAATAGAATATAAGTTTTTAATTTGATTTGAATTACTAATAAAAAATGAATTATAAACCTATTTAATGAAGGTGAAATTAAAATTACACATTTAGAGTTAATGAAAGATATTTACTATGTAGGTTATGTCGATTTTGAAGTTCGGAATTTTCATGGATATTCTACTCATCGAGGTAGTAGTTATAATGCATATATAGTTAAAGGAGAGAAAACTGTACTGATTGATACTGTTAAGCGTCCTTATTTTGAATATTTTTTGAAAAATATTAAGGATGTTTGTGACCTCTCTGAAATTGATTATTTTATAACAAATCATGTTGAAATGGATCATTCTGGATCATTTCCATTAATTATTAAGCACCTTCCTAATGCTGAGTTAATTGCTTCAAAAAGAGGTGTAGAAATTTTAAAAGCTCATTATCATGATGAAGTAGATGACGATGTTTTCAATAAAATTAGAGCAGTTGAAGAAGGAGATACTTTAGATATCGGAAATGGTAAAAAATTCACATTTGTTCCGATTCCAATGATTCACTGGCCTGATTCTATGGTTTCTTTTATGGCTGATGAAAATGGAAAGAATGTATTATTTTCTAATGATGCTTTTGGGCAACATTATGGCGCAACAAAACACTGGGATGATGAAAATGATCTTGCTGAAATTTTCCAAGAAGCAGAAAAATATTATGCAAACATCTTACTTCATCTATCTGGATTAATAGCAAAAGCAATACCTAAGGTTGGCGCTTTACCGATTGATATTATATGTCCCTCTCATGGGGTTTGCTGGAGAAAGCATATCCCTGAAATTCTAGAAAAGTATACTAAATGGAGCAAAGGTGAAATTGAAGAAAATAGTGTCCTTATCGTTTATGATACAATGTGGGATAGTACTGCTAAAATTGCTAAAGCTTTAACCAATGAAATTAAACATCGGGGAATCCCAGTAAAAAGATTTCGACTTACTAATGCAGATTATTCCGATGTGATTACGGAAGCTATGAAGGCAAAAGCAATTTTAATTGGAAGTCCTACTTTAAATAATGGGTTATATCCAACTGTTGCAGAATACCTCTCTTATCAAAAAGGTTTAAAACCAATGAATAAAATAGGTCTTGCTTTTGGTTCATATGGTTGGGGCGGTGGTGCTGTTAAGGAAATCGTTGAATTTTTGAAAGCGGCCAAAATAGATGTTATGGAAGATACAATAGAAATTCAATTTGTACCTAAACCAGAAGATCTTAACTTCAAGGAAATTGTAGATAAATTAATTAAAAAAATAGGTTAATTAAAGGTAATCAAAATGGATTTTATGTTAACAGAAGAACAAAAAGCATTACAAAAAAAAGCAAGGCAGTTTGCTATTGATGAAGTTCTACCAGTTGCAAGAAAATATGATGAATCTGAAGAATTTCCTTTACCAGTCATCAAACAAGCTTGGGAAGATGGTTTATTGAATCTAGGGATTCCTAAAGAATATGGAGGTCATGGATACGGCTTATTAAGCTCATGTATTGTTGTTGAAGAGATTTCTTCTGCTTGTCCTGGTATTGCAACATCTATATTTGATAATAATCTCGGTGCTGAACCAATAGTGATCGGAGGAAATCAAGAACAAAAACAAAGAATCTTATCTGAACTAATCAACGAGTTTAAATTAATCGCATTTGCAACTTCAGAACCTTCAATGGGATCTGATGTTGCTGGAATGAAATGTTTAGCTCAAAAAGATGGAGATGAATACATTTTAAATGGAACTAAGTTTTGGATTACTAATGGTGGTCATGCTGATTATATTACCGTATTTGCAACAGTTGATCCTGAGAAGAAACATAAAGGTATTGCAGCATTTATAGTAGATACTAAAAGTGAAGGGGTTAGATTAGGTAAACATATTCCAAAATTAGGCCAAAGATCGTCTAATACTGTATCAGTTGGTTTAAAAGACGTAAGAATTCCAAAGGAGAATGTACTTGCAAAACCTGGACGTGGATTTGTACTAGCTATGCAAACATTTGCACACACTAGACCAGCAATAGGTGCATTTGCAATTGGATGTGCGCGATCAGCAATGGAATATTCTATGGACTATGCTCAAAAAAGAGAAGCTTTTGGAAGACCGATTGGAAATTACCAAGTAATTCAAGAAAAAATAGCTAATATGTATAAAGATATTGAAGCTGCGCGATTATTAACTTATAAAGCAGCTTGGGAAGCTGATCAAGGAATGGATAATAATTTAAGTTCTTCCATAGCAAAAGCATTCGCGTCGGACGTTGCTATGAACGTGACTACAGAAGCTATTCAAATATTTGGAGGTTATGGATATTTAAGGACGTATCCTGTTGAGAAGTTATTTAGAGATGCAAAACTTTACCAAATATATGAAGGAACAAGTGAAATTCAACGGATTGTTATATCTCGATTTGCCATGAAAACATATGAGCACGCAATGCCCTACCTAGGGAAAAAACGCAGTTAAAACCAAATTAATTAAAATAACTTTATTTTATATCTTTTTAATTTTTACCTACTGATTATTTGACTTGCTAATTTGAGATTTCTTTATCAATTATCTGCTTTAGAGTATTGAGATTTGTTAGTATTATTTCCACAAAACTATTATCAAAAACTAATTTTGGTCCTTTTTTGAGATCCTTTTTTAAATAAATTTTATCTATTTTTTCTGAAACAAACCAATCTGAAATTAAAATCCCTTTCCTTTTTTCCTCATTTATGAATTTATTAGATATTATTTCCATCTTTTCAAATTGATCTTCTTTAAATTCTAGAAAAGCAAAGAAGGGAGCTTCTCCAAAATGATTAAACACTTCTGATCCCATCCCTTCATTATCAGCAATTGGAATTGCGACTTTCATAATCTTTTTTTCTTGGGCTTGAGCAAAAATGATAATTTTGAATATTTGAGGATAAATTTTCTTAATTCTGCTTGAAAGGTTATTTTTTAGAGTCTTTATCTGGGATAAAGGCATCTCTTTATTCAAGACTATATCAATTTCTAACATTATATACTTACCATATGATCTAACCTGTAAATTTTCAACTTTTTTAATCCTTGGATAATTTTCTATAAGGTAGTATAATTCTGTTCGATTTTCAAAATCAATAACTGCATCAAGTAAGATCTTAGTTGAATTTATGAATATATCATATGCTCCTTTTATTATCACTATAGATATAAGCATTCCTATAATAGAATCTAAGAGAATGAAATCAAATAATGCGCTAATAAACCCAGAAATAACTGATAAAGAAATAACACAATCAAATAATTTTTCATTCGCTTCAGATTTAATAATGGGAGAATTGGTCTTTTTATCCGCAAATTTTAAATATATAGCCGAGCAAATGGAGATTACTAATGAAAAGAGTAAGAAAATGAAGATTATTGGTGAAACAATGATTTCTTTAGATTCTCCCCTAAAATAAAGTGTAAATTCTGAGACAGATTCCAGAATTATATTATAAGCTGTAATAAAAATAAAGATTGAAATTAATAGACTAATGATGTTTTCTATCTTGTAATAACCATAAGGAAATTTTTCGTTTGGTTTTTTCTTCGCGTAAAAAGTACCGATTAATGCGGCGATAATCATCACAATATCTGTTAAATTATCATAAGCATCCGCTTGGAGTGCTAAACTGTTAGAAACTAGAGCAAGAGTTATCTTTAAACTAAACAATAAGGTTGTGATAATTAAAAATAGGAAATTTATAAATATCGGGCTCTCATAGAATTTTTGAGTATTTTCCATGATATATATTAAATTTTCTTTTTATCTTTTTGAATATATTCATATATCTTTTCAGCAGCGGAATAGAAATCATGAAATATATAGCTAGGTTTTATTCCAGATTGTTCCAATTCATCTAAATGTTTATTACCATGTCCTGTGGTAAGAAAAATTGTATTACAACCTCCTCTTTCACCAAATTCTATATCCGAAGGATGATCACCAATCATCCATGATCTTTTAATATCTATATTAAACTCGATAATAATATCCGTTATAAATTTCGTCTTAGGTTTTCGACATTCACAATTCTCTTCTTTCAGATGAGGACAGTAATATGTTTTTAGAATGTTAATATTTTCTTTTTTCAATATTTTTATTAAATGACTGTTATAATTATGAAAATCTTGTACAGTATAATAACCTCTACCGATACCTGATTGATTGGTTACTATAAGAAATAGAAAATCATTACTAAGTAATTTCAAGCCCTCTATTACTCCAGGTAATAATTTAAAATCATCAATTTTATAACTATAATTCTTATCTTCAATTAAAGTACCATCACGATCTAAAATAATTACTTTATTTTTTCCCAATTTTTAATAACCATTCTCTCTTTAAATTTAATTTAATAAAAGAAAAATATAATTACCGCAAGATAACTAATTCCTAATAAAATATGGATTAATGCAAATAATCCTCCTATTTTTAATAATCTTTTATAATTCATTCCATCAACACAATATTTGTTAGAAAGTTCTAATGTCATCATATCAGCAGCAGAACCTTGAGGTAAAAAATTTCCTCCCAAATTAATACCTAATATAAATGCAATGAATAATGGCGCAGCTGAAAATCCGGATGAGACTAAAACATTTATAACTGGAATGAAAATTACTGTTACCGGAACATTGTCAAGAAATCCAGATAGAATAGATGTAAAAACTAATATAAAGATTGATAATAAAAATGTTTGATTTGGAGCAATATAATTAACAAAATCCTCAATCATAAGGATAATCCCAGTAACTTCGAAACAATATACTAAAATAAACAAACATATAAAGAAGAAAATTAATTTAAAGTCAACCTGTTTAAGATAATGAGAGATTGCTGGTTGTTTTCTACCTGATTCCTTCATACGTGGATTAATAAATACAAAAATAAGCATTCCTAATAGGCCTACAAATAGAATATTTGGAATTATAATTAATAAAGAGAAGAATATCAATAAAGCGATTAAATTTTTGTAAAATACTTTAGATTTGATTGGTTCTTCCATAATTACTAATTCATGTACCTCCACAGTTTCTTGATTGAGAGGTTCTTCATATTCTGAACAATGGGGAATCCAAATCTCTTTTAGGTGTTTTCTAAGGAAAAATTTGTCTAACAAAAATAATGTGATAAGAACTCCAAATATAAAATATATTCCTAAATTAAGGAAAAACCAAGTTGTTGTTAGTTGAAATTTATCTGCAATCAAAATATTCTGAGCAGATCCAAACGGTGTCAATGTAGCTGCTAGGTTAATGCATATTGTCATTCCCATTAATATTGGAGTGGGATTGATTTTTAGCTTCTCTGAGGTGCTTATGATCATAGGAAGAAATATAACTGCAACAGAAATATCCTCAATAAAGGCAGCACTAATAGTTGAAATTAAACATATCATCCAGAAAAACTGCCGTGTATTAGTGCTGAATTTTTTTGTAATTCTTAATGCAATTTCATTAAAAATATGCTTATCTTCTAAAATTGCCACAATTGTAAACATTGAGATCAAGAAAAAAATTACTGTCCAATCTATTGCTTGAAAAAAGTCTTCAAGAGAGATTGGAATTGGTGAGAAAAGATATGTAGCCGTAGCAGCTGCTAACATCGCTAAGATACTATATGCTAAAAAATCTGTTTTCTCACGAAAAAGAGCGATAATTACAATAATAAAACAGAAGATTACAAATAACTGTAAAAAGAAAATCATATCTTCTATTCAAATTATTTATTTAATTTAATATTATGAATTATGTTTTAAATGCTTAAAACTTCATTATTTATAAAAAAATAAAAAAAAAGGATTGTATATTGATTTAACTTTTCCAGAGGTAATGGATATTACAATATTCCCGAGCCCAGAGACCATCTGGATTAGCAACAGTGAAGGTTGCTTTTGGCTCCATACCCGGTTTCAGGAATCTTCTTTCGTAGCATCCATCTTTGCAAATTATTTCAATCCACATTATATAATGCTCTTCAGTCATAGGATGGGGTGTTCCCATTGAAATCCCTACATCAACCATGACCTTATTACCTTCAACTGTAATTTTAGGAACATGTTTTTCTGTTTTCCAGTCTTTAGTCTGTTCCTCCATTAATTTCATTGGTTCACCACAACAGACGGTTTCAGGAACACCTGGATTTAAAATTTCGATTACTTTTCCACAAATGTTACATCTATATATTTCTTTTTGTTTCATATTTAATTCACTTGTTTTATTTCTGTGTTTAAATTCCTTTAACTTACTATTTAATGATTTTTATTTTAAATTAAAAATTCAAATTTTACCTAGAAATCTTCGCATTTCTTTCTGTAATACGCACGTGGATGGTCACATGATGGACATTTGAAGTCTGCTGGTAATTCATCCATTTCAACTTCATAACCACATTCCATACAAACCCATATGATTTTCTTACCGCGTTTGAAGAATGCATCATCACCAACTAATTTAAGAAGTTTTCCATATCGTTCTGAATGATGCTTTTCTGCCTTAATAATTGCCCTTACTCTTTTTGCGATGTCAGGATATCCTTCTTTTTCAGCAGTTTCAACAATATCAGGATAGAGAGTCTGCCATTCCATATTTTCTCCCGCTATTGCAGATTTTAGATTTTCAATTGTATTGCCAAGGGTCGTTGGAAATTCGGCATCAGGAAGTACTTTCATTTCATCAAATTTTTCTTCTTTCTTGAAATTTTGAAGCATTTTATAGAACCAACTTCCATGTTCCTTTTCTTGATCTGATGTTTCATCAAATATCTTTGAAATTAAAACAAAATCCTCTTTTTTCGCTTGTTTAGCAAAATAATTATATCTATTTCGGGCTTGAGATTCACCCACATATGCAGTATACAATTTTTTAGGAGTTTCTTTCAAATTTGTTATAACCTCTAATTTTTATATTGGAAATTCGTAATATATGAATATTTTTGGATAAATAACATTTAGCCTATTTTAAAACTTTTTTACTTATAATTTAAAGAAAAAAAGAATATGGATGATATTAATAAAAAGTTTCTGTCATACCAATTTTTTCAATTTCAACAGGATATCCTTTCCTGTGCCACATCATCATTCCTCCAATTAAATTACGAATATCTTTAAATCCTGCTTGTGCTAAGATTTGAGCCGCCATCATTGAACGAGAACCAGAGTGACAGATTGTTATAATTTCCTCATCTTTATATTCTTCAATAACATCTGGATTATTTAGTAGTTCTCCTAACGGAATAAGTTCTGCGTTTTTAACATGGCCCTGTGGACTATTATATTCTTGAGGTGTTCGAACATCAACCATAAGAGCTGGTTTATCCTCAGTTCCAAGCCGTTCGTAAAGCTCATCAACACTAATAGTCGAAACAGGAGGGGCATCAGGAGGTCGAAGCTCTTTTCTTGTTTTCTTTTTAATAGGAGTAATAATTTCGGCAGGTTGAATTCTTTCTAGTGTGGCTGCTAGCATTCCTCTTTCTTTTCCGAGATGGATTAACCTTACTGCATTGTTTAATTTAACATAAGCTTCAACGCTGGATTTAAATCCTGGATCTGTGGCATAAACTTTTAATTTTTTATTTTCTGGCAAAGATTCAAGTCCTTTAATCATCGCATTTAAAGGTCCTGGGCAAGATAATCCACAGGCATCAACTTCTACATAATCTTCAATTTCAGTTGCTTTTTGATGCACAAATTCTTCAATTATATTTTCGGATCCTCCACAGGCAGCCATTATTTCTTCTGTTGTTGATTTTGCCATTTCAAATATTTTAAAACCTCCTGTGAGTTCATAAACTTCATTAAATCCACTTTGTAGAAGTATTCTTAATGCTAAATAGCTTCTATAGCCTACTTCACAGTAAACATAAATAGCTTTATTATTCGGTATTTCATTTAATCTTCTCCTAAGTTCCTCTATGGGAATATTTATTGAATCGTCAATGTGTTTTGCTAAATATTCCTCTTCAGTCCTGACATCCAGTAGAATCCCCCCATTATTTGAAATTTCATTAAAATCGTGCCAATGCCATATTGGCATATCTTTTCTAAGATAATTAGAAGCAACAAATCCCATCATATTCACTGGATCTTTTGCAGAACTATATGGTGGCGCATAAGTTAACTCTAATTCTTCTAAATCATAAACTGTACCATTAAACTTTATAACAGTTGAAATTACATCAATTCTTTTATCAGTACCTGGGCCTCCAACTCCTTGAGCTCCAAGGATCCTACCACTTGGGATCTCAAATATTAATTTTAATGTTATTGGTATTGCTCCTGGATAATAACCTGCATGATTATTAGGATGAATATATATTTTCTCATATTTGATATTCAGATCTTTTAATTGTTTTTCAGTTAATCCGACAGAAGCGATTGTAGTATCAAAAACTTTGACCACAGATGCACCCAAAACTCCTTTAAACTCTGAAATTTTTCCAGCAATGTTATCTGCCGCTATTCTTCCCTGTTTGTTAGCAGGACCTGCTAAAGCAATTGAGATTGGTTTTTTTGTTTGAAAATGATTAACTTGGACAATATCACCAACCGCATAGATATTTGGAGTAGAAGTTTGCATTCTATTATTAACAATTACGTATCCTCTTTCAGAAATTTCTAATTCAGCATCTTTGGCTAATTTATGTTCAGGTTTGATTCCTATAGATAATATTACTAAATCAGTCTCTATTTCTCGTCCACTTTTTGTCTTAACAAATGGTTTGTCTTTATCAGTTCTACCAAAAGAATCAACAGGATCCTCTAAAACTAAGCAAACTCCATTTAATATTAGTTCCTGATGAATAAATTGAGCAATTTCCTTATCTATCGGGGGCATAACCTGGTCCAGCATTTCAATAATTTTAACTTTTACTCCTTTCTCTGCTAAGTTTTCAGCCATCTCAAGCCCTATAAAACCTCCTCCAACGACGACTGCGTTTTTTATTTGAGCTTTTTCAGCATAATCACGAATTTTTATAGCATCGGGAATTGTCCATACTGTAAAATATGGAATTGAATGAAGGCCAGTAAACGGAGGTACTATCGGTTGTGATCCTGTTGCAAGGATTAAATAGTCATAATCGAGAGTGTACTCTTTTAAATTTTTTAGATCTTTAACTTTAACTTTGTTTTTATCTTTATCGATTGAAATTACTTCATTATTAGTACGAACATCAATATTAAATCTCTCAAGAAAAATTTCAGGAGTAACTAATTCTAAAGATTCACGGTTTTTGATTACATTTCCCACATAATACGGTAATCCACAATTTGCAAACGAGACATAAGGACCTCTGTCTAACATAATAATTTCAAAGTCTTCTCTTAATCGTCTTAATCTAGCAGCAGCAGAAGCTCCTCCTGCCACACCACCAACTATTATAACTTTTTTCATAAAAATCACCTAATTTATCTACAATTATATCAATAGCTTATCCTATTTTGTAAACGGATTAATTTAAATTTGGTTATTATAAGTTAGAAAGATTACTAAATATTCTAATATTATTATAATCGAGTTTAAAATGAATGATGACAAAATACTAACTGAAATAGAATCATGTATAGACTGTATGAGTTGTTTAGAAGTATGTGATACTTATAAAGTCACTAATGATCAATTAAAGTCACCTAACGGAAGACTAAAAATCGCCAGAAAAGTTTTTAATAATCAAGAAATATCCAAAGAGGAGAGATTAGGTCTTTATACTTGTACATTATGCTCTTTATGTGATTTAACCTGCCAACAAGAAATAAATATCTCAGAAATTATTCATTCATCCAAAGTAAGACTTGTAGAAAAAAAAAATGCACCATTAGAAATACATAACAAAATAATCAATGGAATTATTAAAAAAGATAATTCTGTTGGTGGAAATTCAGATGAACGGTTGAATTGGCTACCAGAAAAATACTTGAAAGAAGAAATGTTTGAAAACAAAGATTCAGATACTCTTTTATATTTTGGTTGCATGTCTTCTTTTCGAGTTAAAGAAAGTGCTTTATTTCCTTATAAAATATTGAAAGAAGCTGAGTATTGTTTCAAGATTTTAGAGAATGAACCATGTTGCGGAGAATATGTCTATTCAGCGGGAAATCTAGAAATCGCTCAAAAAATCTTCGAAGAAAATATTAAGCTTTTCAAAAAGATTGGAGTAAAAAATTTAATTGTCACTTGTGGGGGATGCTTATATGCTTATGATAAAGTCTATAGGAAATATTTTCCCGATTTTAATGTAAATGTGAAACATATAGTTGATGTTATTTATGAGTTAGAAAAAAAAGGGAAATTTAAGCTAAATCCCTTAAATAAAGCGATCACGTACCATGATCCTTGTAGAGTAGGGAGGAAGTATAAAAATGGACCACTCTTCTCTGAACCTCGAGAGCTTTTAAGGAGCTGTGGTCTAGATGTTAAAGAATTAACTCAAAATCCGAAAGAAAGCCCTTGCTGTGGGGCAGGATCAGGAATTAGAGGTGTTGATAGCAGTATTTGCATCAATATTGGTAAAAATCTATTTAATGAAATAAATACAAAAGAAATTGTTTCTTCTTGTCCTTTGTGTGTATTTAATTTTCGCTATGTAAATTATAAGAATCAAATGGATAAAGAAGCTAAATACATAACTGATTATATTTTTGAATCATTACAGAAATAATTAGCTTTATCTTCAATCTTTTCTTTTATAAAATCCTTTTACACTATTAAATATAAGAATAAAAAAAAATTAACCTCTATAATCTAGAATTATTACAGCATCCACAAATAGCTCATAATTTTCGTCTTCATCAAAATCATGAATAATAACCTTTTCAACCTCATCAAGTTCTCCTTTAATCTCAGTCAACTCAGATTGTTGTAAGATTTTAACATCTGATTGTCTTAATTTCTTAGCAATTTCCACTGTACCTGGTATTTCTTTTGCTGATGTTACAACAATTACCCTTCCTGTATATTCAGTTAACTTTAGGGCTAATTCTAATGATTCATCACCTGAGTCAACAATTAAAGTCCTCTTTTCTCTTAATTCTTCAAAATTAGGAACTTCTAAATAGACTCCCTTTCCCTTAAACTCATCAACTCCTAAAATAACTCTAACTTCCAATTGACATGAGGTTATTACTTCGACTTCTGGTTTTGTTCCCTCACGATAATTATTTATTGCAGCTTTTAGGGCGTCTGCAGCTAGATTTGAACAGTGCATCTTAATTGGGGGCAAACCATCCAATTCTTCCGCTACATCAGATCTAGTAATTTCATAAGCATCATCAAGTTTCATTCCTTTTGCCATCTCAGTTACCATTGATGATGTTGAGACAGCAGAACCACAACCAAATGTTCTAAATTTAATATCATCAATAATTTCTTCTCCTTTGTCATTTTTTCCAACTTTTATAAACATTTCCATCAAATCTCCACAGACAGGATTTCCTACCTTTCCATATCCATCGGGATTTTCAATTGAGCCAACATTCCGTGGATTCCGAAAATGATCCATTACTTTGTCGCTATATTTATGTACACTCATTTAATTTTCCTCCTCTTTTAATTGTTTTAATAAATCTGAAGGTGTAAGTGGTGATAAAATTCTTAACCTTCTTACTATTCCCGGCAATACTTCTATAATTTTATCAATATCTCTTTCTTTAGTAAATCTGCCTAAAGTTAGTAATAAACTCCCATGTGCTTCTTCATGTAGAAGACCACATGATATAAGTGTATGAGATGGCTCTAAAGTCTTTGAAGAACAAGCAGAGCCAGTGGCTACCTCGACTTTCTCATCCTTTAAAGATAGAAGTAATGATTCGCCTTCTATAAAATCAAACCGGAAATTAGCATTATGGGGCGTCCTTTTCTCTGGATGCCCATTTAAATAGGATTTGGGAATTTTTAAGACTTCTTTAATTAATTTATCTCTTAAATTTTTTAATCTTGCAGCTTCTCCGTTTATTTCTGTTTTCATTATTTCTGCAGCTTTAGCAAAACCAATTATACCTGGCATATTTTCAGATCCCGATCTCAATCCTTTTTCTTGTCCACCTCCAATAATGACGGGATTCACCCTCACACCTTTTTTAAGGTACAGAGCACCTACCCCTCTTGGACCATAAATATCATTGGAAGATAAGGTTAATAAATCAAATGGTAATTTTTGTACATCAATAGGTACTGTTGGTTCAGATGCTACAGCATCAGAATGAAACCAAATTTTATTCTTTTGAGCAATTTCTGCAATCTCCTCTACAGGTTGAATAGATCCAATCTCATTACTTGCTGTTGAAATTGAAATTAAAATCGTTTTTTCAGTTATTAACCGTTCCAACTTTCCAAGGTTTATAATACCAAATCTATCCACAGGTACTCGACTTACTTTAAAACCTTGTTGTTCTAAATATTTGCCAATATTCAGTATTGAAATATGTTCAATCTCTGAAATAATAATATGATTTCCTTTTCTCTTATTTCTCAAAGCTCCCCCTATTATTGCTAAATTATTTGATTCAGTAGCTCCGGAAGTAAAAATTATATTGTCTGGACTTGGAGCATTAATAAATTCAGATATTTTTAATCGTGCTTGTTCTAAAGCATTTGTAGCACGATATCCATAATTATGTAATGAGGATGGATTTCCAAAATCTTCAGTAAAATACGATTTCATAACTTCAAAAACACGGGGATCAACTGGTTTAGCTGCCTGATAATCTAAGTAAACACTCATTTTTTTCTCCTCTTTTTCTTATTTCATCTTCTTAAATACAAAAATTAAATCATTTCCATCCTTACTAAACTCTACGATTTTAGTGTCAGTTCTTTTAGCCCATCTTTTAAGATCTTCTTCAGCAGCTGGATCATCGGCAAAGACTTTAAAACACTGTCCTACATCTAAGGTTTCACTTAAATTTCTCACTTCAAATAAAGGTTCTGGACAATATAAACCTCGAGTGTCTAATTCACTATCAATATCTACTTTCTCATCATTCAACTTTAAAACCTCCTGTAAAGGATTATTTTTATACACCTTTCTTGAGATATAAACAATTCAGAATAAGTATAAATCTTCTTATTATAATTTAATATGCTTTCAGATTAGCTGATGAAATTATATAAAACCAATAAAAATACTAGTTTATAATTTATAAATTACTGAATGTTTAAGATAATATAACTTATAAATCAATTTCACATTAAAATCAAGAAAAAAATTACTTAATTCCAGCAAGTTTTTTAATATGTTTTACTCCATCAACAGCATCGTCAGCGAAATCGTCAGCACCAAGCGTTTTTGCTAGTTCCATATTTAATGGTGCTCCACCTACAATAATTTTTACTTTATCTCTATATCCTGCACTTTTTAAAGCTTCATGAACGACTTTAATGTGTTCGACAGTCATAGTTAATAAAGAACTTAAAGCAACTATTGTAGCACCTGTTTCTTTTACCTTTTCAACTATAGCATGTTCATCCACATCCATTCCTAGGTCATATAATTCAAAACCCGAACTCAAGAGGAGAGAACCTAAAATATTTTTCCCAATATCATGATTGTCTCCTTTTACTGTTCCTATTATTATTTTAACTTTATCTTCTGATTTATCAGAAGCAGCTAATGCCGGCTTTAAGATATTAAAAGCTTCTTTCATAGTCTCTCCAGCAAGGACAAGCTCTGTTAAATAATATTCTTTCTCTTCATAACGACGCCCCACTTCATCCATTCCTTTTGTTAATGCGTTAAGAATATCAAAAGCGTCCTTACCTTCGCTTAGAGCTTCTTTCACTGCATCTGCAATATCATCTACTTCTAGTTCAATCACTAATTCTGTTAATTTTTCAAAATCCATAAGTAACTCCTTTCCTGTTGAAACTTTAGTCTAATTTTTATTTAACTAAATTAAATTTATCCTATAAATCTTTTTTAATAAAGGACTTAAAATTAGAAAATAATTTTAAATAAAAATTAAAAAAAAGTATGAGGGAGATGAGAAAAAATCAAAATCTCAACAAGTTTGTTTAAGATTTTGAAAAATTCAGTTATTAGTTACCATTTTAATTAGGAAATTCCTCACTAAAGTGAATAACACCTTAATTTTAGGGGATATTATTTTTTATTTCTCAATCTTCCCTCTAGAATGCAATATGTCATCTAAGTATTTAAATTTAATTTATAGACAATTTAAAAATAAGGAATTTCTTGTTCATCTGGTTCGACTACCAATACAAAGAGTTAGGATAAAAGCATATTTGGTATCTTTAATATCTTATTCTTGGATCAATTATACCATAAAGGATATCAACAGTTAAATTAATAAATACAAAAATGATTGCCATAAGAAACACCAAGGCATTTAAAACCCAATAATCTGCTACTAGAATTGATTTCAATAACAAATGACCTATTCCATTTAGACTAAAAGATACCTCAGCAAGTACTGCTCCAGCAATCAAATTTGTTAAATTCAAACCAATCACGGTCACAGTAGGAATTAATGAATTTTTTAAGGCGTGTGATTTCATTACATCTTTTTCAAGACAACCTTTTGCTCTTGCTGTCCTTATATAATCCAATTCTAAAACCTCAAGCATGCTAGAACGAGTATGCCTAGTAATCGACGCAAGAGTTATAAATGATAAGCAAAATACAGGTAAAGCTAAATGATAAAGATAATCTCCAATTACATAAAGCTTTCCTGATATTAAAGCATCAATTATTCTAAATCCTGTAATAAATGGAGGGTCTTGATATCTCATATCTTTAAACCCTGTCGCAGGGAAGATTGGTACTACATAACAGAGGATCCATTGAAGCAAAACAGCAAGAAAAAACACTGGCATAGCTACACCAATCAGAGAAATTCCCCTTATTATAGTATCTTTACCGTTATTCCTGTTTTTTGCTGAAATAACACCAGTTTTAATTCCTAAAAAACTTGCAATTATTATAGAAAAAAGCGCAATATCAATGGTTCGAGGTAATCTCTGCATAATAAGGTCCCAAACAGGCTGACCATGAGTTATAGAAACAGAATAACCCCAGTTACCTGAAAATACATCAGTAATGTATTTAAAAAATTGCATAATAATTGGACGATCTAGCCAGAGTAATCTTCGATAATATTCATAAATCGCGGGATCTGGATATGTTAAATATCCCAAAACTGGATCTCCTGGCATCCCCCTTGAAAGAATAAAAGTAAGAATTAAAACACCTGTTAATACAGGTATCATCGCAATTACTCTTTTAAGAATATATTTTAGGATACTCATAAAATATTATTAAATGCTTAAATTATATTAATCAGGTTTTTTACCTTATGCTAATTTTAAAAAAACTAACATTTACTTTAATTTTTAAAATTAACAATTGCTTTTTAACTTTTTTAAATTTAACGTTGATTATAAATAACCTAACATTATATTGAGTTATGCTAACGTCCCAAATTTAATTCTAAATAAAGCAGAATTACTAAATTAACCTATCCAATCTACTAATATCTTATTCTAGGATCAATTATTGCATAAGCAATATCATTTATTATACTAAAAATTAGGAATAAAATTGCCACAATAAATATAACTGCATTAGTGACCCAATAATCATATTTTAAAATTGCGTCAATAAATAGGGTTCCAAGTCCATTAATATTAAAAGTAGCCTCAATAAGAAAAGCTCCTGCTAATATTGTAGCAAAATTCAAACTAACTATAGTGATAGTAGGAATTAAAGAATTCTTGAGTGCGTGTGTACGTATTACATCTTTTTCTCTAACTCCTTTTGCTCGAGCAGTTCTTATATAATCTTGGCTTAGTACTTCCAACATACTTGAACGACTTTGCCTAGTTATTCCTGCTAGAATCACAAATGATAAGCAAAAAACCGGTAAAATAAGATGAAATAAATAATCAGTAATAAAATAGAATTCTCCTGATATTAAGGAATCAATTATTCTGAATCCGGTTATGAACTCTGGATCTTTATAGGTCATATTTTTAAATCCAGTAGAAGGGAAAATTGGTATAAGAATGACAAAGTAATATTGTAATAATATCCCCAAAAAGAAAACAGGTATTGAGACTCCGAGAATACTTATACCTCTTATTACTGAATCAGCGGCTGAATTTTTATATCTTGAAGAAATAATTCCTGTTTTAACGCCCAAATACACAGCTATTATTAACGAGAAAAATACAATATCAATTGTTCTCGGTAGTCTCTGTATGATTAAACTCCAAACATCTTGACCATTATTAATTGACACTGAATATCCCCAATTTCCTGTAAAAAGATCTTTAATATATCTTATAAATTGAATCCCTAAAGGACGATCGAGCCATAAATCATGTCGAATTTTCTCATAAACCTCTATATCATAGGATCCCTCTAAATAAGCTAAAACAGGATCCCCTGGAATAATTCTTGAAAGAAAAAAGGTTAGAATTATAATCCCTATTAAAACAGGAATCAAAGTAAATATTCTCTTTACTAGATATTTAATTAAACTCATGAATCTTTCAATAATATTTTCTAATAAATCCGTTTAAAAAATTTCTTTTAAGACTTAAATTCTTTTTGATTAATTGTTATAACTATTTTCATAAATTTTTTGAAATTTTCATGTTATTGCTTTAAATAGTTAAAATTAAGACTAAACATTTAAATAAAAAATTATTATAAAAATCGTGCCAGAAAAAGATAGTTTAATTGAAAAGATAAGTCAAGAAAGAACAGAAAAAATATATAATAATGAAGTTCAGTCTGATTTCAACTCGGAGATAAGCTCAAAATATGCAGTTGTTGGCAAGGATTTAGTTAAAGACTATGAAATCGGAGATTTTATTATTAGAGCTGTAGATAATGTATCAATATCAATCCATAATGGAGAATTTATAGTTATTAAGGGGCCTAGTGGTGCAGGAAAAACCACTTTGCTAAACTTAATTGGAGGATTGGATTCTCCTAGTTCTGGGACTATCTATAGTTATGGTGTTAAAATCTCTGACATGGAAGAAGAATCATTGACTTCTTGGAGGCTTCTAAACACGGGATTTGTATTTCAAAATTATAATCTCATTAGTACACTTACGGCGGAAGAAAATATTATGTTTCCAATGAATCTCTCAGGTGTTAATTTCAAAGAACAGAGAAGCCGTGCAATTGATTTATTGAAAAAAATGAGATTAACTGAAAGAAGAGAACATCTACCATTTCAACTTTCTGCAGGAGAGCAACAAAGAGTAGCAATAGCAAGAGCTTTAGCTAATGATCCTCCTATGATTATTGCTGACGAGCCAACTGCTAATTTAGATAAAACAACAAGCCAATTTATCAGGGATCTTTTTAAAGAGTTAAAGAATAACATTAGAACAATTATAATTGCCTCTCATGACGATTACTTAATAAATTTAGCTGATAAAATTCTTTCTTTTGATAACGGTAAGATTTTAAAACAAGAATCATCGTAAGAGTTTGATTTGTAGGAAATTGATAAAAAAATGACATCATTAGATTTTGCATTAAAAGATTTATATCGGAAACGAAATTCGAATTATCCTTTTCTAATTATTATTATTATAGTTGTTAGCTTTACAGAATTTTTGATATATTTTACTCTATCTTTAGGTTTGAATATATTTTTTCAACCATCATATGAAAATATATATTACTTAACTGGAGGGATTAACCTGACTTATCAACAATTCAATACTTTAATTCTAATTTTATTAATTTTATTAACTTTTGGTGTTGTTGTTGCTGTGAGTACCACTTTAATCATTTCTAAAAAAAAAGATATTGCTATTATGAGATCTTTAGGTACTCTCCCTCAAAAATTATATAGTTTCTACTTACTTGAAGCATACATACTATATTTCATTGGATTTTTATGCGGATTAATCTTAGGTCTATTAGCATTTGGAATCTTTGGATTGATTATGGAATCTCTTCATTTTTCTATCTACTGGCAAATTGACTTATTCTACACTCCTATTATGTTCTTTTCTTGTATATTAGGTATTTTTTTTGTAACTGGTTATACACTTAGAAAAATTGGAAAAAAAAAAGTAATTTCTACTTTTTCAAAAGATATTCCTTATAATTACAATGCTGGAAAGAAGTTAAAATTTATCCCAAAGTGGCTAACTTCTATTGGATTTAATATTAAAATTGCCGTTGTTAATACATTAAGAAAGAAAGGTGAATTCAAGAGATATTTAGTTCTTTTTTCTATTATTGGATTACTTTTATTTACATTAGGGTTAGGAACAATTGTGTTAAATACCTCCTCTCAGGAATGGATAAAAAAGTCTCAAAATGAAAATATCATAGCTATAGGACACCAAGACGTACTTTCAAATTATTCATTAATGTACAAAATGTTTTCTGATCCAACTACCTTTATTGATGAAACAAGTATAAATTTTACATCTCCAGAATATTTCTTTAATTTAAGTGATGTAGATGAATTAAATGATATTGAAGAAATTCAGCAAATAGATGAACGAATAATAAGTTTTTACGATGTTAGAGAACTAACAGGAACTCATATAATGGAGGATGGATCTTATGTAACTGTTGGCCAAAATCGTGAGGGAAACATCCCTATCATAGGTATTAATTGTAATAATTTAATTCAAGATTTCGAAATTGAGGGAGAGTTCTTCACTGAAGAAGATGCTTATGATAATATGACAATTGGAGACGGTCTAGCTTATAACTTTTTTGATTTTCCTTTTGATCAAAGTCTTAGGCTTTCTGATACAGGGAAGAGATTTCATATTTCAGGAGTAGTTATTGATAGTTTCTATTCTGGATGGGCTGGCTATATAAGTATTAATGAATCAAGAATATCCTTGAATCTTTTAAATGATGAGGTAAACTTAATAATAATAAAAATAGATTCACACTCTTACAATGACGTTAAAAGCAATCTTGATACTATTTCTCAAAATATTGGTGAAAATTTTACCAATATTCGATTGGATCCTATTTTTCAAGTAAATGTAAACTTTGTTGGAGGATTATCAATATATCCTTCAATACTTATTGTTGTATTATCAATTATAGCAATTTACTCCTTGTATAATTATCAGAAGTCTGGTATTATAGAAAAAGCGCAGGATTTTCTGATTATGCGGGCTATTGGTTCAAAAACAAGGTCATTAAAAAGGATACTTTTTTTGGAATCATTTTTTGTGATAATTCCCTCATTATTTTTAAGTTTAGGTATCGGAATGATTTTAACATCGTTGTTTTTATTTCAACGAGTTTTTTTACCTCCATTATATATACCATTTGCTTTATTCTCTGTACTTTTTGTAGCATTCATTATTTTTAATTTCTTAAGCCTATTTCCTATCATCAAAAAAGTAAATAATTTTTCTATTAAAGATTTTAACCTATATTAACCAAATTTTTACTGAAACAGAGATAGGTAAAAAATTTAATAAGATAAATTTTAAAATCTGAAATATTATAATTGTAATATATAGGTGATTATTCATAATGTCTGAAATTGCATTAAAATCCGAAGTAACAAAATTAAAAACAGATCTTGAGAAGAAAGACAGGGATATTAAATTATTAAAAAACCAAATCAATGAATTAAAATCGCAATTTGACCAGAAGAATATGGAAAATCATAATCTCCTTGATAGGATTGAAGAGCTTGAAGACACTATTATGAGGTTAGAAGCTCTTATTCCAGAAGAAGATGGAAAGAAAAAAAGTAGAAAAAAGCAAGCTTTTGATTCTAAATTAGCCATTGAACTTGATGAAAAGGATAGACAAATAAGAGATTTAAAAAATAATATGGGTTTTTTAAGAAAAGAGAAAATGCAACTTCAACAAGAATTGAATAATTTCAAATCTAAAGAAAGTGATTCATCGGTTATAAGAGTAGAAGATTTGAGAAGTAAACCTCCACTTAATGTATTAGTTAAAGAGCTACAGGATAAAGTGAATAAACAACGTTCAATAATAGATAGGTTAATGTCTACTAGTAATGACGACAAAATTGAAAAATTAAACCAAAAAGAAGAAGAAATCAAACTTTTAAAGTCAGAAATTCTTGGATTAAACGAAAAAATCAAAGAAATTAGTGCTAAATCGGGAGATCGAAATCGTGATTTAATAACTAAAAGCTTAATAGAGGATCTTCAAAATCAACTTACAAAATCAAAAATGAATGCTAATAATTTAAAAGAGAAATTGGATAAATTTCAGAAAAAGAGCAAAAAGCAAGAAAAAGAAAGTACGAAAATTAATAGTTATAAAAGTAAAATCAATGAATTAAAAAACTCTCTGAAACTAAAAGAAAATGAAATAAAAGACCTAAAAAATAAGGTAGTTTCATTGCAAAAAGCGGAAATAGTTGCCAATTTTGAACAAAATAATGGATCATCGAGCGAGATGATGAAAAGATTAAAGGATGACCTACAAGATAAATTAAATAGATCAAAACAACAAATTAAGATGCTACAAGATCAAATGGCTAGTTATCAACAAGAAAACCAAAAAGTATTTGCAGGATCGCAGAAAGATTTGGAAGCAGAATTGAAAATGGTAAGAGATATGGCAAGACTACTACAAAATCAATTAGATACTAAAGATGTCGAAATTCAAACTATTAAAAATGAAGCAGTACAAATAAAAGGAAAATATAGACAGTTAGAAAATCAATTAAGGCAAAAAGATCAAAAAATTGATGAATTATCAAGACAACTTGATTCCAATCTAATTCAAACCCAAATTCAACCTAAAAAAGAAGATCCAAACTTAGAGTTAAGAGTAAGAGAACTTAAAAATAAGGTTGAAAACCTACAAAAAGTTAATAATGAACAAAAAATAGAAATCTCTCAGTTAAGAAAAAAGATATAAACATAATATAATGGAAATTATTATTTTAGGAAGTGCTGCTGCTACTCCTCTTAAAGAACGTAATCTATCAAGTATCGCATTAAGATTCAAGAATCAAATATTACTATTTGATTGTGGAGAAGATTTCCAACGTAAATTTGCGCAAGCAGGATTGAAGTTTAATAAACCTATGAAAATATTTATTTCTCACTTTCATGGAGATCACATAATCGGACTTCCTGGGTTCTTATTCCGTTTAAGTTTAAATGAAAGAACAGCACCGATGACTATTTTTGGCCCTCGTAATCTTTTTCTTTATTTATTTTTACATAAAAAAATTTTGGGATTAAAAACTAATTATCATCTCTCTATAAGAGAAATTGATCATCAAAACCATGAAATCATAGAATATGAAGGTTTAGATTCTGAAAGTCCAAAGAGGACAATTAAAATTAATAATAATACCATTTATGATTCTAAATATTATATAGTGCAATATGCGTTAGTTGATCACTCTGTTACTAGTTTTGCCTATGCATTTATTGAACAATCTAGGTATGGAAAATTTAATCCTGATAGAGCAAAAGAATTAGATATTCCTGAAGGGTATCTCTGGAAAAATTTACAGGAAGGACATAAAATAGAGATAGATGGAAGAACTATCGATCCTCTTAAGGAGGGGATTACCGGGCCTAATAGACCTGGAAGGAAGATTACTTACTCAGGAGATTTAAAACCATGTGAATCATTAATTACTTTAGGAAAAGAGTCTGATATATTAATACATGAAGCGACATTTGCTAAAGCATTATCAGATACAGCATTAGAGAAAAAACATTCAACATCTATTGATGCTGCAAATGACGCTTTAAAAATGAACGCAAAAAAATTGGTACTTACACACATATCATCACGTTACCAATCTGATGCGTTAAGATTACTAGAAGAAGCTAAAGAAATTTTTCCAAATACAATACTAGCAGAAGATTTACTTAAAATTGAACTGAATTAAATAACTTTTTAATTTTACAAAGAATTATGAAATAAAAATCCAAGTTAAAAATCGAAATTAAGTTATAATCCTCCAGCTATATGAGGAAGTATAATTATTTCATCTTCTTTCCCAATCCTTGTCTCCGGAGTTGCTTTCTTTCCGTTTACTAGAATTCCAAAGAATTTATCTTCTAGATTGAGTTCTCGTAATAAATCAGCAACTGTCATGTTTTTTTCTGGAGTAAATGTTTCATATAAACCAGAGTCTAATAATTCTGATACTTGTTTTATGTCAAACACCATCAATTTATAATTATTAATAATATAATCGTTATAATATTTAATATTATTTCTTTAGTTTAATTCGTTTCAGAAAGTTGTTTAATCCTGTTTTTGAAATATCTTATCATATTTTTATTATTTAATCCAGAAATTTGTTGACTTTTTTGAAATAATCACTTTATTATGATTTTCCACTAAAACCAATTTTTTTTATTTTTACATTAATTTCTATATGTAAGATTGACTTTTTTGAGGAGAATATAAAATTATTGAAGAAGAAGAATTCATTGAATACACCGAGTTTTTAGACAAACTAAGAAAAATTGAATCTAAACTAAAAGAAACTAAAGATCAAAAAGAACAAAATAAGTTACTGAAAGAAATAATTTCAGATTCACTTAATTTTTCTAATGAAGTTGCTCAATCTGGAGAATATTTTGAGGCAGGAGAGATTTTAGTTTCTGTGGCAGAAGTAATTGAAGATTTTGATTTTTCAGAAGCACTTGAATTATATAGACAAATAATCGATTATTACAAGAAGCAAATCATCGATTATAAATTGCAAGCTAAATTACATGAAATTGCTGAGTTACATTTAAGAATAGCTGAGATTTATAATGAAAAAATTGGAGATAAGCAATTAGAGAAAAAAAATATAATAAACAGCATAAAATTCTTAAAACAAGAGAGTGATCTATTAAAGCAATTTGGTGAAACCAGAAAAAGGGCTCAAAATTATCAAAATATTGCAGAATTATTTTTAAAATTTTCAGATTTTCAGAGCGCAATAAAATTTTATGAAAAAGTAATAAAAATTTCAAAACGTCATAATTATTTTGATCTTATCTCATTTTCTTATCGTCAAATAGGATCTTGCTTTAAAGAACTTGATGAACACAATAAAGCACAAGATGTAATTTTGGATGGAGTAGAATATTTCTCAACATTAGCTTCACATTTAGAAGAGAAGAATGATAATGAGACTCTCGCTCAAATTTATCAAATTTTAAAACAATTTCATAAAATTTTAGATAAATATGATCAATATGTTATCTTTTCTAAGAAGGAGGCAGGAGCATATATTAATTTAGCAGAGAGATTAGAGAAGAAACAAGAAAATTTTCATAAAATAGCAAGATATTATCGGGGAGCTGGGCTATGCTACAACGCCATTAAAAATAATTTAATCGAATGTGCCTCCTGTTTTATATTAGCTGGAAATTTTTCTAATAAAATTGAAGATTTCAACCAAGCAGCAATCAATTTTTTTGATGGAGCTATTATATTTAAGGAGTTAGAAAACTTTGAAATGGCATATAAAAATTTTATAAAAGCAGGGGATAATTACTGGAAAATTGGATGTATAAACGAATCTACTGAATGCTATTTAAATGCATATGATATAGCAGTTGAAGCAGGTCTACAATTTAATAGATTTGGTATTTTCAATCAAATTATCAGAGGATTAAATAAAATTGCCGAAGAAGGATTAAAAAATAAACAATTTTATACAGCAGCAACATTAATTTTGGAGAGTCTCAAATTTTATGAGCAACTTGATACAGCGAAAGATTTTCTCCTTAAAGAAATGGTAAATAATCTATACCGTTATTATTATCGTGCTGCCGAATTAAAGAATATTGGATATTCTCATATAGTACTCAGCTATGTTTTAGCTTCAATATCTTGTATTTTATCAGGCAAAATAGATAAGGCATTGAAAGTAATTTCTGAAATAGAAGATGAGGGTAATACCGTCAAGAAGTACAAGGAAATAATTAATATAATTATTGAGCGAGTATCAGAGGGAAAACAAGTAGAATTAGACAATTTTCCTTTCAACTTAAGAAGGATTATTGAATCTTCTGAAGAGATAATGTTTTTAATAGGACTTTTTAAAGGATTTAGAATAGAATAATCATACATTTTTGTAAATAGAGCTTAAAAACTTAAATTTTTTATTCTTAATCTTTATGTGTATTAATAATTATCACTTCTTTTCGATAGAATTTTGTTAATGAAGAGGTATTAATTATGAAAAAATCGACAAAATATCTTATTATTATTCTTTTCAGTGTAGCTTTCATTGGTATTACGATTCCATTCAGTTTGTATATATTTAATGAATCATCCACTTCTACGCGATCAACTTATGTACAAATAATAGTAAATTCTTCCATTTACGATCAGATCTTTCCAGAAACTAATCAATATAAACAAGATATTATTAATCAAGGTTATACAGCAGATCTTGTTGCTTGGTCAGATATTAATGTAACTAAGCTAAGAGATCACTTAATTAATGTTAGTCAACAATCACTTGGATTATTTGGTGCTGTTTTAATAGGAGATTTACCTGTAGCTATCATAGAAAATTATGATACAGTACAAGGTTTTGGTCTAGAAATCTTTCCAAGTGATTTATATTTAATGGATTTGGATGGACAATGGGATAATCTTGATATGGATAATGATTTTGAATCTCACACACCAGGAACAGGTGATATATATCCAGAAATTTGGATTGGTCGTATAAATCCAGAATGTTTAAATAACCTCAATCATCTCCAAGCATATCAAGATTACTTTAACCGAAATCATGACTACAGAAATGGAAATCTTTCACTACCTCACTCTCAATTAATATATATAGATGATCATTGGGCTGGAGATGCTTCTGAATGGATAGCAGATATTACAGCATATACTAATAAAACATCTATTTATAGTCCTACAACATCAACAAATGAAGTTGACTATACTAATAGATTAACTCAATATTATGAATTTGTTCATATTTTTGTGCATTCTGATTATGAAAAACATTGGTTTGGACCTTGGAGTTCTCTTGGATCAGAAGGTTTTCTAAACTATACCGAAGTTTTGAACCTTCAAACAAAACCATTATTCTACAATCTCTTTGCATGTTCTGCAGCAAGATTTACTATGACAAATAACATTGGAACGCAGTATCTTTTTTCAAATAATTCTTTAGTCGTTATTGGAACTACTAAAACTGGTGGAATGACAATGAATAGCTTCTTTTACAATCCTTTAAGACAGGGAAAAGTTTTTGGAGAAGCTTTTCGATTATGGTTTTGGAATGATGACGGTACAGTTTCACATGGTCCTGATGATCCATGGTCTATGGGAATGACACTTCTAGGAGACCCTCTCTTAACCATAAATATGTAATTTATTTCAAAACAAAATTTTTTTCTAATTTTTCTAATTTAATTTTCATAAAGCATTGATAATTTTAATTACTAGTTTAATTTTATGAGAATAATTAAAAATATTCTGTTAAGTTTTGATTTAGACAATACCTTAATAGATAATAGAAAGGGAATAGTAAACTCATTTAATTATGCTTTAAATAAGTTTAACATCCCTGAACTAGAGAAAACTCAAATTGAATATATGATTGGAATACCCTTAATTGAAATGTTTGAGAGGGTGACAAACCAAGATTCTTCCCAATTAATCACTGCCTTTAGGGAATACTATAGTAAACAAGGAATATATCAAGGCTCAATATTACCTGGAGTTGAATCTAAATTAAAAGAATTATACAAGCTATCTTTCACTTTAGGTATAATAACCTCTAAGAAACAAGAACTGGCAGTGAAAATTGTCAAAATTTTAAAAATTAAGAAATTTTTTGATTATGTCATAGGGGAAACTGAAGATACTAAAGAATTGGGAAAGCTTGATCCGAAATTAAAAACATATATGGATAAAAATTACCCTGAGCACCAGATTGTAATCATAGGCGACCACCCGAAAGATGTTATGCTTTCTAATAATTTAAATTGTCCATTTATCGGAGTATTGACTGGAAATCACACAAGAAAAGAATTAATAGAAATAAAAATAGGAAAAATTGAGATTCTAAATTCTGTTAGTGAATTAACAACTGATTTGATCTATTCTTTATTTTAAAAAAGAGAAAAAAAGTAAAAAATGTTTATATTCTTCTATTCTTTTGACCATGAATTATATTCTTTCATATATTCTTCTGGTTTCCATTGTTTTTCCATAAACTTAGGGATTCCAGAACTATCTCTTGGCCCTACAACTACAAAGGCATCTGCTTCATCCTCTAAAGCTCCACTTAAACGAGCTGCCATGCCAGGAAGTACTAAAATTCTATGCTTTACTTTATCAAAAGCTCCAAATTCTTTTACAGCTTCTGCTATTCCACCAGCATTAAATTGACCACCAGCAACGGCACTTTCAATTCCTATTCCTTCTGTATCAGCAACTAAAAGCCAACAATTTATATTTGCACCTTGTAAATCTTGTTCTACTGGAATTTTAGTCATTCTGTAATTACTTGTGACGAATATTGGATCCATATCACTTGGTTCTCCTATTTTATATAGACCAGGATCAACTGCGGGATAAATCCTTGGATCCGAAAATATACTTTGTCGTAAAGTCATTAGAGCCAAAAGCGCCCAAATCTCTTCTTTACTTTGACCAGTATGTAAGACAATTAAATTTGTATCGATAGATTCCATAATAGCTCCCATGATTACTTCTTGATATTGGTGCTCCCAAAGCTCTTTATCATTCCCTATTTTTACTTGACTCCAATAAGCTGCTGGTACACCCATAACTGGCCAAGATACATTCTTATCTCCTTTATCTATTGCTGCAGTTCTTAACTGCATGATATTATCATATGTAATAGAAACATTACCCTTACCGAAAAAAGTTCCTGAATCTAATATCATCTCTTTTACTCCAAACTTCTGGAGTGTAGCACTTAGAGACACTAATTCATCTAAATTTCTAGATGTAATAACTACAGGTAAGCTATTTTGGATGGCATACTTTCCAATTTGTTCCCAATTATCGTTGGTAGCTGCGTAAAGTAATGGTTTGGTTTGTTTAATTTCTTCCGCTACCGCCAATAAAACTTCTGGATTTAGACTGCATAGCATTATTGGAAGATTTGAAATCTCAACAATATTTTTTGCTGCTAATTTAAACTGATTAACATCTCCTGATACATTTCTCAAAGCAATTCCATCTATTGTAAGTACATCTCCTATTCTCTCTATTTTAAGGTCTGTAAGATATTTTACTGCTTCTGTTAAATCAGCATCATCATCCGCAATCTCCATAAAAATAGCTGTTTGATTATAGAAAGTAAGTTGATGTCGCATCAATACCTCTTCACCACCAACAGTAACAGCTCGATCCCCCAATCCAATAGTAACAGGTTTTTGAGGAGGAGTAATAAGTTGAATAAGTTTGTCGCGATTCTTAGCTTGTTTAGGATCTTGCATTATATGAGTACAATCTTGTACTTTTATCTTTCTTTCAAGGATATCGGTTGCAAAAGCCATACATGTGTCATAACCACAATCCTTACAGTTACTCTTATCTAAAAGCGCGTAGACTTCAAGTGGACTTGGTCTTGCCATTTCATTATCTCCAAAATTATTTATTTTTTCCTTGTATAAGTATGACTAGTCTAATTGTAAATTGAATTAAAAATTTAGTTTTTTTAAATTCTTGATGATTAAAGCGTGTGATATTTCTGAATATAATTTTTAGAAAATTATTAAAAAATCTTTATATTTAATTAGTTAATGGTTAAGAATTACATAGATAATAAAGAAGACCTTAATCCCTTATTTTATCCCAAACATATTGCATTTATAGGTGCATCAGAGAAATCGACTTTAGGGTCAATGATGTATTTACCTGCCTTTAAAGAATCCAGATGGGCAAATACATTTTATCCAATTAATCCTAAATATGATAGAATTATGGATTGGAAGTGTTATCCCTCCGTTTTAGATGTTCCATATCCCATTGACACCGCATACATTTCATTGAAGACATACTTTATTGCAAATGTTCTTAAGGATTGTGTAAAGAAAAAAATAAAATGGGTAATAATTTTTGCATCAGGATTTTCAGAAACAGGAGAGCAACAAGGTATACAATTAGAAAGAGAACTTTTAGAAATCATTAAGGATTCAAATACAAGAATTATTGGCCCTAATTGCTTAGGTCCTTTTAATGCAGAAATTGGAATGGCTATGATATTTGCATCTCAGAAGGGGGAACTGGGAGGAGTATCTTTTATGTCGCAATCTGGAGGGCATTTAACTCAATTAATAGATGTTGGCTATAAACGTGATATCAGATTTCGGTATGGTATAAGTTTTGGGAATCAAATTGATCTAAATTGTATAGATTTTCTAAGGTATTACCGACACCATAGAGATACAACACTAGTTGCTGCATACTTAGAATCCTCTGGTTCAGCAAAAGGACAAAATTTATATTTAGAACTTAGAAAAACTTCAAAAGTCAAACCTGTAGTACTATGGAAAGGCGGTTATACTAAAAATGGATCTAAAGCAGCATTTTCTCATACTGGTGCTTTATCTTCAAATAATAAATTATGGAAAGTAATGGCAAAACAAACAGGCACGGTTTTAGTTAAAGATCACGAAGAATTTTGGAATGCTATCAAAACCTTTGAGTTATTATATCCAACATATGCTCCTAAAGGAAGAAATATAGGAATCATTACCCCTGGAGGGGGTATCTCTGTCAACACAACTGATTTGTTTGCCAGTCAAAATCTTCAAGTACCTGAATTAACCGTCGATTCTAAATTAAAAATTACAAAAGTATTACCTGATGTTAATGTAAATATAAATAACCCTATTGATTTAGGGGCTTCAGGATTCATTTTAGATATTTTTTCTAAGTGTGTTGAAATAGTAACCGATGATCCAATGATCGATATTGTTATAATTCCATTTTGGCCTGAACATATTTATAGACATGTTTTTAAGAGGATGATTACAATCCGAGATTCAATTTCAAAACCATTTGCTTTTTGCTTACCGAATATTGCTGATGATCAAGATCTTTCAAAAAGATTTAACTCTGCTAAAAAATTATTACATAAGAAACGTGTTCTTTATTTTTTGTCATTAAGAGATGCTGCTAAAAGTATTTCACTTTTATGCGATTATGTAGAATTTCTCAAATCTCGCAATATAGCAGTATTTAAAAATGACTAAACTTTTTTGAGATTTCTTTTAAACACTGCTTCATAAAAAATCGTTGGTTACTACAATAATCAAATTTTTCTTCTAAAGTAAGATCTTGTGAATTTTTTAAAATAAGATGAATTTTTTGTATCATATTAAAATTATAATCAAATTCTCTCTGATTGCATGGTTTTGATTCAAAATAATGACTTTTATATAAATAATTTTGAGTAAAAGCATCTAATTCATTAAAAATTATATTGTTTTCATCATACTTAAATTGATTTTGTTCTATTTTTCCCGAACTCATTCCAATTTGACCTTATTCCTTGAAATTTACTAATACTATTATTTTACTTATATAAATTTCAGAGTGGAAGTGATATTAACAGATTAATATCTTCTTTCATTTAAAATCATGGAAAATTTAAAAAGAAGAATAGAAGGATAACAAAATTCAACTAATAACAAAAAAAGATTATTAAAGGCGAAATCCAATGTAAGATTGAAAATTTTGTTTCCCTTCTCATTAAATTTTTTTAATTAAACTATTAAAACATAACCCTATTTTAAACATTCTATTTAAAAAAGAGAACTAAATTATAAAAATTCTAAGCAAAAGATCAATAATACTCAACTTTGGAGAGGAGTACAGCGAAAAAACCATAAAATAAAACATTTATCAGACAGCTTATAATTGCTAGAACTAAGATATCATCCAAGACCCAACCATAAGTTAAAGTTAGAATAGCTTGAAAAGCTGGTTCTAAAAATACTCCAACAATTACTAAAGTAGTACTAATAGTGGCTGTTAAAAGAAACGCTCCAAAAGATTGAATTTTACTCTCACCAAATCTCCCTGCTAATATTGCTGCTATTAATAGTGCTATTAAGTACCCTAAGCCAATTATTAAATTATCCATTGAGTAGTAAAGAAAAGGTTCTGCTATAGTCCAATTAAATATGTTAGTTGGAGTACTAAGAATTGGACCAAAGAGAAAGTATACAATTAAGATTGGGTATTGTTGAATATAAGTAAATAAAATATCTAATCCTAACGTTGGTACAAATGCATAATAAATTATTATGAATATGAAATTTATGCCAATAAATGCAAGTAAACTAAATAAAAATGCTTTTCCAAATCCCATTTTACTCTATCTCTTATTGATAATTTTATATCTTATTAATCTCAAGGAAAGATTAGATTTTAAATTTTCGGGTGCCTAAGAAGTCATTTCATCAGATAGAGATAAGATATCAGATAATAGAAAAGCCACAAAATTTTAATAAATCATGAAATCCTTAAAAATCCATAACAATGCATAGAGTTGAAGAAAAATTTTCTCTTGGAAAGCTTAAACATGATTATTTAGCTCGTTTACTCTCAAAAATAAAAATTTCTGATCCTAGAGTTGTAGTAGCTCCGAAAATCGGTGAAGATGCAGCTGTAATAGATATACCAGGAAAAAATTATCTAATTTTTAAAACAGACCCAATTACATTTGCTATTGATGAGATTGGATATTATGCAGTAATTGTTAATGTTAATGACGTTGTTTGTACAGGAGCAAAGCCAAAATGGTTTCAATCTACGATATTGCTGCCAGAAAATCAAACTTCAAGTGATATGGTTGAAAAGATTTTTTACGATATTAATAATACCTGTAAATCTATGGATATAGCAGTTGTTGGAGGACATTTAGAAGTAACCCCTAAATTGAACAGACCAATAGTCGTTGGTTCATTAATAGGAGAAGTGGAAAAAGAAAAACTTGTCCTCTCCTCAGGAGCACAACCAGGTGATGCTCTAATTTTAACGAAAGGTATCTTTATTGAGGGAACTTCTATAATAGCAAGAGAGAAGCAAAATGATCTACTAGATAAAGGATTTGATTCTAATTTTATAGAAACATGTAAAAATTTTCTATATAATCCAGGAATAAGTGTTTTTAATGAAGCTCGTTTAGCTACTGACAATTTTAAAATAAAATCAATGCATGATCCAACTGAAGGAGGTTTAAGCTGTGGAATTGCAGAGATTGCTATAGCATCCAACACTGGAGTAATAATTGAAAAATCTAATATTAATGTATTGCAAGAGCCATCAAAGTTAAGTAAAATATATAAAATCGATCCAATGGGAACGATATCTTCTGGATCCCTTTTAATAGCAGTAAATCCGGATTATTGTTTACAGTTAATAGATTTACTAAATAAAAACAATATCCAAGCAGCAAAAATTGGGGAATTTACAAATAAAAAATCTGGTTTAAAAATAAAAAAAGAAGATGGAAAAATAAAACCCCTAATATATACTGAAACCGATGAAATAACAAAGATTTTTTAATATCTTTAGAATTGAACATAAATCTGATTGATTGATAAAAACAGCATAATCTAAAGTAACTGACTAAAATTTTTATGTTCAAATTTATATCTAATATATTAAGCAATTTTAAGTTGGTATTAGAATTTTTTGAAGATTAATTATTTAAACTGATTGAATAATTGATTAAATTTGGCTTATAAAGAATTGAATTTTATTTTAGAAAATCTTCAACATAAGGCTAAAGAGCAAGAGTTGAGTCTGAGAAATCTAAATAATGTTTTATTTGAATTTTTAGAGAAAAGAAATAATGAATTCGAAGAATTTAAAAAAGAAATAAAACAACATTGGGATGAATTTTTAGAAAAAAATCAAAAAAGAATGATTAAAAAAACCTTTACATCATTTTTTTATGATAATCTACATGAGTTATTAGCCAAATTTTTAAATATATTTTTTGGATTTAATCAAAATTCTCTTGATTTATTAACAAAAGAAAAAATCTCTGACAAAGTTATCTTTTTTGAATATAAATACTTACTTGATCCTAGTGAAGAGGACCTACTTGACAAAATTACCAATAAATTTAAATTTGGTTTATTTTACGAATTTTCACTTCTTACGGGTCATCTATATTTTCTCGTTCGGCTTTTTGGAATAATTGTAAGAAAGACTATTCAAGAAAAAATTTATATTCTTCTGGATGCCGTGAATGTAATTGATGGGGCCGTAAATAAAAATATCAATTTTCTAATAATATGTAAGGACAGTAAGGACGAGATATTTGATAATTATTATCATATGGGACTTTATTACTTTTTGAAACAATTTAAGGGAATTCCTAATGAATACTTTGAGAGATTGTATGAAAAGAGAGAAAAATTATATCAAATTGCTTTAACAGAATATCCCTATGCAAAAGAAAAGTTAGTAGATTTATTATATTACTTCTATAAGAAATGTAATTTATTGAAGAGTTTCTCACCCTTATTAGATTTCTTTAACTTTGTTGGAGCTCGAGTAGAGGATTCAGTATTTTCTAAAGAAGATATTATAAAAAAAGAATTTCTAGTTAATTTAAATTATTCAACTGAAAAAAAAAATTCTATATTTAAATTCTTTAATTTTTTAGATAAGAAATCTACATTATATTCAACATTTCAAGCAAATAATTTACCTTCTTCAAAATCACAATTAAATTTATTTTTACTATATATGAAATATTATTTTGGAAGTGGTTTAGAAGCCTTGGAGGTTGGAGATTTACTCTTTTTACCAGAAATCTTTAAAACAAAATTAAATGAATTCAATAAAAGAAAAAGTGAAGTAATAGGTGCGAATTCAATTAAAAATATAAAAGAATTGATAAATTTTTTGTCTGCACTTTCTAATATTAAAAATATTGACCACTTTTTCTATAAAGTGTTTAATAAAAATATATCTCAATTGAACTTTGACTTTTTTAAAACTTTCTTACGGAGTTTTAATTCAAAATTTAATCAAATAATAACTCAAGAAAATGAATATTTAGCTGAAGATCCAGACAATTCTCCATTTACATTCAAAATAATTGTTGATCATATCTGTAGAATCCTCTATGTTTTAATTGATAAAATTTTCATGAGATCCTCCCCAGAAAAAGCATCTGTTAATTTTATAGATCCAAGAAGTCGATATATTGGAAAAAATATTGCGCTAAGAGTTTTAGAACTATTTGTTTTTCAAGATATAAATTACTCTGATGATGTATGGCCAGATTATATAATTAGTTTAAATCGAGAACAACTTAAAAATGAAATGAAGAAATTCAATATTACAATACCAAAGAAATATTTCTACTCTTTGGAAGAATTAATTCAAATAATGATAACATACAATATTCAATCCTTCTCAAATCAATCCTATCAAGAAGAATGGCTTATAAATGATATTATAATTCCATTAAATGATCTAATTTTAGATATCCGCAATTCTTTAGAAGATCCCTCTGATCAAGTAGAGGTTTCTGAAAAATTGAATGAATTTTTCCTCTCAGATGTTAAAGATAAGGAAAAAGTAAAAGATTTCAAATTTCTTTGTTATCAATTAGCTCCATTTTGGAAGGAGATCGATTAGTAGAGAATAAATCTTTAATTTATATTAAATAATTTCGTAAATTCTTGGAATTGTTTTTCAATATTTAATATTGGTAAATTAGATATACTTTTTCTGCTTAAATCTTTTGAACATATTACACCAGTAATCATCCTTACATTTGTGGTTAATTGCTCTTCAATATCATCAAAATTTGATATGCATAAAACCGTTGGGTTTCCAAGATTCCTGAATCCCTCAGTGATTATTATATTTATTTTAGTAGGTCCATTCTTCAACCATTCTAAAATATCATTTAATTTTGAATCTTTGCATTCCATAAAGACTGCTGTTTCATTATTAACATTACGTATAACTGAATATGTAGCTCCTGCTTTAGTAAAATAATATGAATCTTTTCCTTCTTCATCAATAGAATGGTGCTTTACATTTTTTATAACCGCAATATTATAATTAAACTTAGCTTTTAGCGATTTTATAATAGTAGTAATAAAAGTTGTTTTTCCTGAACCAGAATATCCTATAACGTCTATGATATGAATCAGAATCAAATTTCCTCTTTATTATGTTATAATAATTCCAAACTTTATATAATAATTATTTCACATTCTTTTTCAGTTTTCATTTATTTTAATAAAAAAAAATTAAATAGATTACATTTTAATATATTTAAAAATAATTTTTATAAAAAAATAATAATCTCTAATCATCCAGATGCCGAAAGTTCAGAGAATCATATTTGATGCTAATTTCTTCATTTGTATGCTACAAATTAAAGCACGTAATATTTTAGGAAACTTAACAAAAGCTGCTCAAGATTTAGGATATAAGTATCATATCTCGGAACTTGTATTTAATGAAATAAAAGCACCTCATACTTATAAAGATAAACTTAAAAGTTTCATAAATGTAGAAAAGATTATTCCAAATGAAATAGATCGTATTAAAGCTGATCTTAGTCAATTTAACGTAAGATTTCCTGCTCAAGATCCAGATCTTTCCCTAATCTGCCTTGGAAGGCGTTTGTTAAATGAGAATGAAAATCTCCCTATTCATCTTGTGACAGATGACTTTAAACTCGCTAAAAACACTAAATTACTATATAAAGGTAAGATAAATATATTATCTCTTTCAAGTTTTCTTCTTAAGATACAAAGATCTATTACCAATTCACAAATGAGGAAATATTTCAAAGATCTCTGGAGAAAAAGCCTGAATTATACTTTATCTTATATGATTGAACGCTCAAAAATTTATCCAGCAGAGCAAAAGATAACTTGGTTAATAGAAAAAGCAATAGCTGTTACCGAAGATTCAATATTAACTCAAGATGTAGAATTAGAAAACCCTGATGCTGGTGTAAAATTTGAAATCGGAA
>JBHLNK010000117.1:0-8139 GCA_048941625.1 Promethearchaeota archaeon
ATACTATTAACTCTGCGGAGAGCACTAAATGAAATAAAAATATCTATGAAAAATAAACAAAGAGTTAAATAGGGAGTAATATAGATAGATAAAGCCAATAAAATTAGAAAAGACCCAGTAATTAAAAAAATTAATCTGATAAAAATCCAGTTGTAAAAGGAAGTTTTAAACTTATCTCGATAGATTGGATCAAACCCTAAGCTCTTAAACTCATCTACTACAATCTCTCGTGCTTTTTTTTCTCCTTCTGAACCAATTAATCGAGGAAATGCAAGTTTTTCAGTAAATTGATAAATATTAGTTTCATATAGTTCCTTTTCTACTTTCCTACTGTCTATTATTCTAGTTTCTAAATCATCTGCATCCATTTCTGTTTTCAACATTATATCTTTTTGTTGTTTATAAAATATTTAAACCACTCGACTGGAAGGACATTTGTCACTTGTTCTAGAAATTCCGGTATTTTTAACACACCTAATTCAGAAATAATTCCAGAAAGATATTCTGGTGGTGTAATATCAAAGTAGTAATTATGCACCTCTAAAAATTTATTTGTTATCTGTTTATTATAAACTTCACTTATTGGTTTTTCTTTAATTGAAATATCATATCCATAATGACTCTTTAGGTTATATTTATATGTATCACATACAGCATAGACATCTTTTTCTTTGGATTTTGCTAATAAGGCTAATGGAAATGTCCCAATCTTGTTGATAATCGAACCATCTTTTAATATACTATCAACTCCTATTAAAACAACGTCAATTTCATCGATATATGCACCAATTGCTGCATCAATAATTAGATGAGTTTGGAAATGAGAGGATAAGAGTTCCGCTACTCTATGGCCCTCGAGCAAAGGTCTTGATTCCATTACATAAATTTCAAAATTAAGTTTTTTACTTTTTAAAAGTAAATTAATAATTGTTGAACTATATGATAGAGTCATAATTTTCCTTAGTTTAGATTTTTCTGCTTCCAAAAATCTCTGAAAAATAACCTCTAAAGATTTAAATCTTTTTTCTTTTTCGATATAAATTTGCTTCAATCTAGTTTCTATCGTATTTTTATTAATTTGGTTTAAATTGTTGATAAGATATGCCATTGTATTTATAAGTGGAGCCATACTAGGACGAGTATCAATAATTTGCTTTAAAGTTATTATAAAATCTTCTTTAATGATCTTATTTGGATCTTTTATCCGTCTAAGGTATTTTTTAATTATTTCTAGAGCTTTATTGATGAATTCACTAGCTCCAGAAGCATTATCACTTCTTAGTTCATCAAGTTGGTTCTGAATATTTTGAAATTTCAAATTTTCTTAGCCTTAATAATTCAAATTTTTGTCAATTATATTGAATAAGTCTGACATGGTTTAAAAAGACAAATCATCAATATTTTCTTTAAAAATTGAAGATCTTTCTATAGGAACTTTAATATAAAGACGCTTAACTTAGGTTTATAGTGTTTTTTAATTCTAAACATAATTTTCTTACTAACAATTGAATAGGTATCTTCAATAAAATTGAAAAATACAAACAAAAGTCTGAGTTATATTTATCAATTTATCTTATAAGGATATTTTTAAATAAAAAAAAAAAAAATTATATTTTCTTAATTGGTCTTAACAGCATCTCCACATCCATCTACAGTGTGGACGAAATGTGTGTTTGTTCAACGAAAAGCTATAATCTGAAGGGCCAACCGTAGGACTAATTAAAACTATCATATCCGCTCGTCCAATTGAATATGGGAATAAAAAGGCTATTCCATCTTCAGTTCCATGGTCAATATAAACATCATGGACTATAGAATAAATAGTTCTACCTTTCCAATAATCCACTCTGAGTAATGTGACCATAAAGTCTGTGTCAGGGGCATCAGGTACATAAAATAGATCATCTGCAATAGATTCTCCATTTAATGCAACATTATCAACCCACCAACCCCAATCTGAAGGACCAAATACCCAATCAGTGACAAATCTAAAGGCAAGTGTAATTTCACTACCTCCATAAGCAGATATATCAAATCCCATATTAATCCATTCTTCCTGAAAACCTGTTAATCCTGGAACATATTGTTGGACTGTTGGATAAGCACCCTCTTCATAGTCATAAGTAGTATACTCATTTTCTAGTGAAACCCAATCTCCAAGAACTTCATCATACACTTGAACAAAACCAAAGTCCCAATTTGGTTCAATAAGGTACATGGTGTCAAATGTAAGTATAATAGCATCTGCGAGTCCAGTTAAATCAAGGTCAACCATAAGGAATAGGTCAATCTCATCTGAATAGGTTGAATACCAAGTGCCATCATCTAAATACTGCCATTGTGGAACTGTTGCTGTATCATCTCCATTAAATTCGAATCCTGAAAAGAATCCTCCTCTAGGATTGTTTATTCTCACATAATCAGTTCCATATGACCCTACTAAGAATACGCTGGATAATGGGAAATCATCCCAACACACAGTATAACCAAATCCGCTTCCTGTAACATCTTGTGGCCAATTTTCATCGACATCATAGACTCTCACTGGAATATCCGCTTCACCTAAGTCAAATGAGAAATAATTATACATTCCTCCTCCAGGACAGTTTGTATGCATCAAATTTGCAAGACGCCAATTTAGAAAAAGTTCATCAAATTCCATAGGTTCTCCGAAATGAGCTACAGCATTTTCAATACCCTCGACACCCCAGTAGGTATGTCCATTTTCCATATAGTAACTAACAAAGTCAGATCCTCCGAAATGATCACTAAGATATGCTGTCCAAAGAAATGCTTGTCCATAATCAGCTAAAATATTATTATCTCCTTCTTGGTCGCCCCATTCTGTTAGAGAATTATCTGGAGTTGCAAGGAAATAATTAATATCTCCCCATGGTACACCATATCCACATAAAAATTCAGCAAACATTGAGAATCCTTCATTCATGTATGATGGATCATTTGGTACATAATCTCTATGAAGTAAATGCTGGTATTCATGAGCAATTGTACCTTCATATAGATGTGGACGATCTACAGGAGGATAGTCCATATCAAGTATTTCAGAATGCCATACCTGCCCTTCAGGACCGATCCTTCTATACCATTGATGGGTATCAATAGATATGACATTTCTATCCATATAAGCTTCAATTGAAGAAGAAAAGAAACCAGCGATGTAGAATCGAAAGTCAGTGTAGTAAGCAGCATCTCTAATATTTGAAACTAAGATAACATTTCTTCCATCAGCGTCGTAGTAATATCCTGGTGGAACATAACCCCAAGCCTCTAATAAGGAATAAGTTCCATCATGAGCATCTGGATTTCCATAATAAAGTGTATCCGTAGGATAAATATTACTGTCAAATTCCCATAATAAGTAATCAATTTGTGCTTGTGTAACTTCTGGATAATTATAAAAACCATCTTCATCTATGTAAGCCGGATCATTGCAAGGATGACCTTCAGGGTATAGTCTATCAGGTAAGGTTTGTACCCAAATCTCTGTGTTAGCACTTTCAGCTCTTAATTCAAATTCAGTAAAGAAATAGAAACCATTATAATCATCAAGTGATAACCATAACTTTGTATCACCTATAGTTGAGGTTTCTAGTCCACCTACACTCAAGCTATCTAGATTTACATCATAAGCAAACCTATTAGGTGTAGAGTCAATTCGTAATGCCTCACTATCTACAGGGCTTCTAGGTGTTTTTGCTGTGGTTGCTACGAAAAATAGTGAAAAACTAGCAATATTTAAAAGGCTGAAGACCATTAATATTACGAATAGTTTTTTTCTCATTATTATTCATCTCATTTTTTTTTAGTAAATTCTTTTCCATTTTACAATTCAAATATTATATTTCAAAAATTTTTGAAAATAATTTGAACAATGCCAAAAATTCATAAAATTTCTGCAAGTGAAATTCACCCAATGAAATTTTAGACATTTTCAGTGATTTTCATATTATGCCGTTTACTTTATAAATTTTGTTTTTTCAGTTTACAAAAATGAAAATCAAATCTGAAATATATTACACTACTTCTCATTTATAAGAGCAATGTACATTATAATTAAGTCGTATTAGCATTTTACCTATAAAAAATAAGCTGAGTAAATATTAAAGTCAAAATATCCTTAATATCGGAAATATTATGAATTATTTCAAAAAATTCAAAATATTATGACTAAATACTATAAAATTTAATCGTATAGATGCAATCAAAAATTAAAAAAGAATATTACAAAAAAGTATAGTAAAAATAAAAAAAAATTAAGAAAATTTAATGTTTTTACATCCATGGTCTCCATTTATAGCAAAAACAATTTTTGTTAACACTGAATTCGTAATCTACTCCTCCTATATTTGCACTTACAGCTAATATGAGATCAGGGCTTCTGAAATATGTAAATGGTACTAACCATACCGAGCCTTCATTATTCTCATCCAATTCCATTTTATGAATAATAGTATAGTATGGTCGATTTCTCCAATAATCTACTCTTATGAGGTGGACATAATAATCTACATTATCAAAAGCAGGTCCAAATTCAGGTACAGGTTCTCCATTAACTTTTACATCTTCAATCCACCAGCCATAATCTTGAAATATCTCGTCCGTCATATATCTAAATCGAATAAGAAGATTATCAACAAGATAATCATCTAAATTAAATGTCATTGTAAAAACATCTGGCACATAACCAGTTAGCCCTGGTAATTCTGCAACTATACTAGCTTGCGCATTAGGATTATGATCTTCGGTTGTATATTCATTTGTAAGTGAGATCCACGTATCTCCACCATTGGTTGATACTTGAACAAAACCAAAATCCCAACCACCATCTGCATCTTCTTCAATTGCATAAAATGTCGTAAAAGAAAGTTCAGCAGAAGATTCTAATGCTAAATCTACTTCAGTAACTAAACTAATGTCGGCATATCCTCCAGGGTCACTAGTATACCATTCAAGTTCTCCATCACTATCTACATCTTCTTCTACCCACATCGGATAGTAAAGTTTATCATCCAAACCATTAAATTCAAGTGTTGAAAATACTTTCTTTTTAAGTTTAGAAAGCATAATGTAATCAGTTCCATATGCACCAAGAGTATCTATACCTGTATCATAACCAAGTATAGTTATTGTAGTACCAAAACTTGTACCTGTAATTCCTTGAGGCCATTTATCTTCTACTTCATAAATTCTTAGTTCCCCGGCATCTTCGTCATTGAAATCAATGTGTGTATAACCTTCCCTCATAAGATTTGCCAATGTCCATTCTTGATATACATCATTAAAAGAAACTCCTGATGGAAGTTGATTTTCAATACCTTCGATACCTGTTATACCACTTTGAACATAGTTTTTTAGAATATCTGCTCCATAATTATCAACTAAATAAGTTGCCCATAATAAAGCTTGTCCGTAATCCGCTAGGATATTAATTCCTCCTTGATCTCCCCAATTAATGAGTGAATTGTCTGGAGTTGCAAAGAAACTATTAATATCATTCCATGCTGTAGGATATCCACATAAAACTTCAGCAAACATTGAACAACCTTCATTCATAAAAGCTGTTTTTACTTCTTGATAATCATCGTGAATGAGATGTTGATATTCATGAGCAAGAGTCCCCTCATACTGACCTCCAGGTCCACCTAAGTAATTTTCCCAATTATAAGCATCTAAAGATACTACATTTCTATCAAACCATCCCTCGATTGTAGGACTAAAGACTCCAATAACGAAATATGGATATGTATAGTCATAGTAATTCTCATCTCTAATGTTTGAAACTAAGACTATACTTTTCCCAGGTTCATCATAATAGGTATCTAAGGGAAGAGGAGGATCAAAAAAGTAAGGGAATATCGCATTTGAACCATCATGGAATTCTGGCATTCCAAAGTAATCAGTTACAAGAGGATAAATATTTGTATCAAACTCATCTGCTAGATATTCACACTGTGCATTTGTTATATTTGGATCTGGTCTTGGATCACCCTCATCCCACCCTATATCTAGTTGTACCCAAATTTCAGCATTATCTCCGACTGCTCTTAATTCGAATAGATCCAAGAAATAATAACCATTAAAGTAATCTAATGAGGCAAAGGGCAAAACCATTCCAATATCTAGTTCTGTAGCTCCAGTTCTTAGAGTGTTTAACGATGACTCGATACTTAAATCACCCATAACTAAAGGTAATTCTGAATTTCTTATCTCATAACCAATATCTATTGGTTGATATTCAGGAAACTCTATAGTAGAATAACCTATTACAGGTAAAAAAAACAATCCAATAGTAGAAATGTTGGCTACCATGAAGATTGCTATTATTAATCCTATTGATTTTTTTCTCATTTTTATCATCTTTTTTAGTTTTTTATTTAGATTTCTAAATTATATTTAAAATATCATCCACTTTTTCATTTTTAACGATATTTTAAATTCCATTACTAAAAAGTCTAAAATCCTCAAATTAGATATTCCAAAGGAGAATTTCATGACTTATATAGTAAATCCAAAATAATTTTCCAATTATATTTAAATTCTATATACTTATGGTTCTATCGGACTAAATATCTTGAATTCATATTAATTTATTATAATATTGGAACGTGACAAAATATTGAAACATAATGATTGTTTCTCAAAAATTTTATTTTTTGCTTATTTTACTTTATTAATGGATAAGAATTACTTAAACAACCAAAAAACTAAGGACCTTTCATTTATCAATAATCTTAAATCTGTTGCGGTTATTGGGCCATCTAAGAAGAGAGATTACTTTTTCTTGAGAAATCATGCGAAATATTTTAAAGGTCCTGTTTATGCTATTCATCCTAGTGTTGATAAGATTTCTGACTTTAATTCAGAAAATATTTATTCCTCAGTGTTAGAGATTCCAGAAGATGTTGATTTTGCATTCATCGCTGTACCTTCATCTCAAGTTTTAGATATAATTGATGATTGCGCTAAAAAAAATGTGAAATTAGTAACAGTATTCACATCTGAATTTTCAGATTCAGGTACTAAAGAAGGTATTGAATTAGAAAAGGAACTATTAGAAAAAGCACAGAATAAAGTAAGAATATTGGGACCAAACGGAATGGGTTTATTTTATCCTAAATTAGGTATTGCTTGGCGTCCAGAATTTCCAACTAAACCAGGAAATGTAGGATTTATTGCCCAATCTGGAGGGATATGCAATATTGCGATTTATAGTGCTGAATCTCTGGGAATCAAATTTTCCAAAGTTTTTTCATTTGGTAATGGTGCTGATATCGATTTTGTTGATTTAATTTACTTTTTAAGTAATGATCCAGAAACAGATATTATCCTATGTTATATTGAGGGAATAAAGGAAGGTAGAGTCAATGTTTTAAAGAAAGTCCTCGAGAATAATTCTAAACCAATTATTGCATTGAAAGGAGGTAAATCTGAGACAGGTTCTATTGCTGCAAAAACTCATACGGCTTCAATATCTGGAGACAATAGACTCTGGGAAGGATTATTTAAACAATATAATATAATCGAAGTAAATTCATTGGAACAATTATTATTTACAGCTCGTTTAATAGATTGCTATGGTATTTTTGAATTAAATAATTTAGCAGTTTTTAGTATAAGCGGAGGTTATGGTGTTATTTTAGCTGATCTTCTTGAAAAATCAGGTTTGAAAGTACCACCATTCAGTTTAGAAATACAAAAAGAATTAGATGCAAAATTATTATTTCCAGGAACCAGTTCAAGAAATCCTCTAGATTTAGCAGCACAATTCTTTTTTGGAAATGTCGTATACGAAATAATAAATCTTGCACTTACTGATAAAAATATCGACGGGTTAATATTAGATTTACCAAGTTTTTACCTCAAAACAGTTTTCAAATCAATGGATAACGAGATGTTTGAATCTAATATTGTGCAAAGCTTAGGTTTAGGTCATGAACATAACAAGCCCTTAATTCCGATAATTCAACGTTCAGGACGTATTAAAGAAAGAGACAGAATTTCAAAAAAGTTAATTGAGAGGAATATTCCTGTTTTTGGTGAACCACTTGAATTTATAGATTTATTAGTGAAGATTTCACATTATAAAAGAAAATTGATTCATTCCAAAGATACCCTATA
>JBHLNK010000036.1:0-34781 GCA_048941625.1 Promethearchaeota archaeon
CACGATTAAATTCAATGATTCTAGGAAATAAAGATAAGTCAAATCAAAGAAGAGATCTATCATTTTCCCAAAAGTTAGAAGGAGAAAAAATAACGCAAACAAGAACGGGAGATCCGATGGAAAGATTCTTTCTTGAGTAAACCATTTATAGAACATATACATTGAACTCGCGAACAATATGACAATTCTAACTAAAAGAATAATTACAACGAGATTCATACCTTCAATATCTGTATATGCCTGAATGATAATAGGAAGATTCAATAAGTAGAGTAGAGTCACCAAAGCTAGGCCTAATAAAATCGAGATCGATAAAATTACTTTATACAAGTTTTTTTGTTTCAATTCTAGTAACCTTATTTTTATATTTTTTATATCAATAACAGGTCATAGCATAAGCTAATAAACTACCCGAATTTTCAGTAATAAAAAAAAAAGAATTTAATTCTCATCAATATTTAACTATAAGAAATCATATTCACTATTGTCAGAGACCTGAGTGTGGAAGAAGGGCTATATCATTCTCGCATTATAAAAATATTTATCGCGTCTAAGTTAGGATAAAGGTTTAGTAATTTTACATCAAGAATCCGAAAACATATGTTTAGGAAAATTTAGAATCAAGGCGACTCTTAAAACTTATAAAATAACTGATTTAGGTCTAAAGAAGACAGAACTACTTGTTTCAGATTAAACAAAAAAAAAGTATATCATCATTAGTTTAATGATGAATTGGGCGTCCTTTTTTATGAATAGATTTACCTACAACAGCTTCACAGCCCTCCATTACCAGTTCAGATATCGTAGGGTGGCTATGAATAGTTTCTGTTACTTCATGGATCGTTAGACCATGCTTCATAGCTAAGGCTATTTCAGCTATCAATTCCGAAGCCTCAGCCCCAATGCAGGAAGCGCCAAGGATTTTATAATTTGATTTATCAGCTAGAACCATAATAAAACCTTCTTCTTCTCCCATACATTTTGCTTTACTTAGTGATTGATAAGGAAATTGTCCCATTAATACATCAAAACCCATATCTTTTGCTACTGTCCTCCTATATCCAACTGAACCGATGTTAGGAGAAGTAAAAATAGTTGCGGGTACGATATTATAATCTGTTTTCATTTCTTCTACAGGAAAACCTCCTATACTATATAAGGAATTAGAAACGGCAACATCTGCCTCATGATATGCAACATGAGCGAGCATAATTCCTCCATTCACATCACCAATGGCATAAATTCCTTTAACATCGGTTTCTAAAGTATCAGAATTTACTTTAATGGCTCCACGATCGGTCTTAATTCCTAATTCTTCAAGTCCAATATTTTTAGATTCTTTAGCTCGGCCAATCGATACTAGACAGAAGTCTCCTTCAAATACATGCTTTTCGGCATCCTCTACTTGATCTCTCGGAATATCAGCGGAGCAAGTTGTAACTTTCACGCTATCACCAGCATTTTCTACTGACAAAACATTTTGTGACGTATTAATCTCAATACCAATATTTTCGAATTTTTTCTGCAAGACTTTAACAATCATTGGTTCTTCTGTAGCGATTGGGGAAGGTAGATATTCTAACATTGTTACTCTACTCCCAAAGGTTGCGAAAATATTAGCAAACTCACATCCAATAACTCCCGCTCCAATTATCAATAAATGCTTTGGCACAGTTTTAAAATTAGGATTAAGAATATCATCACTTGTTAATATTCGTTCATGGTCAATATTGAAAGCAGGAATCATAGCTGGTGAGGATCCAGTAGCAATGATGACTCTTTTTGCAATGATTGTTGACTTGTTTTCTCCTTCAATTGATATTTCAAACCCATTCTCTAAATCTCCACCTAAAATTTTTCCAAATCCTTTATATATATCGTTTTTCCAAGCTTTCTCTAAAGATTCAATACCATCAACTAGCTCTTGAACAACCCTATTTTTTCTTTCTACGGCTTTTGCAAATGAAATTTTATAATCAGGAATTTCTATACCAAATTCATGAGCTTCTTCAATTTTTTCAATCAAATGAGCTGAAGCGTACAATGCTTTAGTGGGAATGCAGCCCCAATTAAGACATGTACCTCCAAGTTTATCTTTCTCAATTAATGCCACTTTTGCCCCATATTGAGCAGCTCTGATAGCTGCATGGTATCCACCAGGTCCAGCACCGATAACTGCTAAATTATATTGATTTTCACTCATTTTTTATCATATCCTATAAATAAGTTTGAATTCTAAACTATAACTATCAGATTAATATTTAATTTAAATAATACTGATTTAGAAAAATTATTCAAAATATTAATCTTTTTTCAAAAAATAAACTATTAGTTTATCGATATTAGTCATTTTAGTGACAACAAATCGTAATCTTAACAAATTTGTATATCATAAACGATTCGATAGGAGATAAGAAACTAGCAATAACACATAAATTACTATGCATAAAAATATTTTTAAGTATAAAAACAGATTATTTAGAAAAAGAAGAATTTTTCTATCTCTAATTAGGTGTTAAAAATCGAACATAAGCTTGCTTTCAAAGTATGTGTCTTTGGTGATGGTGGGGTAGGTAAAACAACATTAATTAGAAGATTTGTTACTAGAGTCTTCGAAGAGAATATTAAAATGACTATTGGAGCTGATTTCAGTGTGAAAAACGTAGAAGTAGGAGATAAACAAGTAACGCTCCGAATATGGGACTTTGCTGGCGAAGAACGCTTTAGAGTACTTCTTCCTAGTTTTGCTAAAGGTGCAGATGCAGGTATTTTTATGTTTGATACCACAAGATTCTCAAGTATTAAGGATATAAATGATTGGCTTTCAATTTTTGAATATTTTGTCTCTGAAAACCAAAATAAAATACTTATTGTTATGGTTGGAGGTAAAAGTGATCTCGTAGATAACAGATCAATTGAAACTGAAGAGGCAATGAAATTAGCTGAGAAACTTAATCTAGACGCCTATTTTGAATGTTCCTCAAAAACTGGTGCAAATGTTGAAGAAATTTTTCAATTTATTGCGAATAAAGTGTTACAAAAATCCTCTAAAATGAATTAAAAATATTAGAAATAAATTTATCCCCTTTTAATTACTTGAACTAATCCTTTCTTTCTTAGTTCTTCCATCATTTTTTCAATTTTTTCTAAACTAATTTGAGCAATTTCTGCCACTTGTTCTAGTGTATTCATTCCATCACATATTTTTAACACTTTAAACTGGTCTTTATTAAGCATTCCGAATTGTACAGCCATAGGGGGTATTTCCTTCACAACGACGGGAATTCTAACTTCCCCTCCTTCTTGAATTACTTCCGCACCGATCTCCTCTGTAGTAGGGGACTCACCAAAGAAAGCCTTTACCCCTGTAACATCATAATTATCATTAATATAAACATAAATTGTATGTTCATTACCTGAAATATCCTCTGGATCCTCAAGATCAGGGTATGCGTTTTTATGTGCATATTCTTTTGTATAAATTCCCATTTTAAGACCATTAATAATTTCTTGTTTATCAATTTGAAGTGCCACCATATCCTCACATATATCACACCAAGCCCATGCTTCGATAAGTCTAAAGTATTTCCTCACTTTATTTTCTGGCATTTAAGTTCTCTCTATTGATAAATAATAAGTATTTTATATGCAATTTAAGGTGTTAATTAATATAAAAATTTAATTGACAGTTTCTTTAATAATGATTAAATTAATTTAAATCATCGACTTTATCTTTCAAAAATAAATATCATAATTCTATTTGGTAATCTTTTGCAAACCAAAAATAATTAAAGTTATAGTGTATTTTAGAATTTAAGCTTTAATGAAGTTGTGTTGATATATCGATGAGTACATACAGGAACAATGTTTGTATGGGATGCGGTCGCCCTATCGCTCCGTATGAAGCAGCGGTTCATTTTCCTTGCCCTTCCTGTGGAGATGTTACAATCTGGAGATGTGAACGTTGTAGAGAAATGGGAAAAGAGTATCGTTGCCTAAAATGTGATTTTACAGGTCCTTAGTAATGAATTTTAATGTTTAGAGAAAGTGATTTAAGATGGGAGAATTTGTTGCACTAATTGATGTTATTCCAGAAGATACTGAAATAAATTTTGAAGATCTTATTACAAACTTAAAAAAAGCTTTACCAGAAACCAGCACTATTGAGCATTATGAAATCCTACCAGTGGCTTTTGGACTAAAAAAAGCAAGAGTTAGAGTAAGATATCCAGAAGAATGGGGTGGAACAGATAAAGTTGAAGAACTTTTTAGTCAAGTTAGTGGTATTCAAGGTATTGAAGGGATAGCTTTTTCAAAAGCGTAATAAGTAAGAAAATATAATTCAAACAATTCTTTTAAATAATTTATCTAATTCTTTATATGAAAAAAATCTCATTGTTGGTCTTCCATGAGCACAATGAAAAGAATCTTTGCATTTAGCTAATTTAATCAATAATTCACGTATATCTTTTAGTGAAAGATCATCTCCTCCCCTAATACTCTTATGACAAGATAAATAATTGATAATATCGTCTTTAACCTCTGAGAAACTCTTATCCTTTCCAATTTCTGTTATATCGCTAATGATCTCTTTGATAATATTTATATTTGGAAGTTTTCTCATAATTACTGGTATTTCTCTCAAAATAAATGTGTTCCCCCCAAAATATTCAAACTTAAATCCTAACTTTTGGATTTCATTCAAATTTGATTCTAAGAACAATTTCTCACTTGGAGATACTTCAATTTTTAAAGCAGAAATTAACTTCTGTCGACTTGTCTTTGAAATTTCGTATTCTTCTTGAAATTTCTCTTTATTAATCCGTTCTGAAGCAGCATGTTGATCTAAAATAAATAGTCCTTCTTCACCATCCTCGTTAATACCCTCTAAAACTACATAAATTTTATTACTTAACTGACCTGTGTGGGAGATTAATCGCAATTTAGGAAAATTCTCAAAAATAATATGTTTTCCTCTTAAAAAAGCATCAGGAGTTAATTTCTTTCCTTTTTTATCATCAATTATATTCTCATCCAAACTCAATTGTATGCTCTCTTCTGGTATTAAATATTTGTCTTGAATTGCCTTAGTATTATTTATTTCTATTTTTTGAACCTGATTCATCGGTTTTTTTATTTCATAGATTAATTTTTCCTTTTTTGTTATGAACTCTTCTAATTCAGTAGACAAATACTTTGTCTCCTTAATTATGAATTTATCCTCTATAATACCCTTGAGAACATTATATAGTTTATTGTACATTCTCTCCTCTTTTTCGAATCGAACCTGAAGTTTTTTTGGATGTACGTTAAAATCAACAACAGAAGGGTCAAGCTCCAGAAATATTATTACAAAAGGATGTTTACTCACCATCAAAGTTCCTTCATATGCCTCGTTTATAGCATTAAATAATACATCACTAATAATATAGCGATTATTAATAAAGATACTTGAGTAGCTTCTATTTTTTTTTGCTATTTGTGGATGACCTAACAAGCCATAGACTCTGAATTTTACTTCATCTTCTTTATAGTCAAAAGGGTCCATAAATTTAGCTACCTTCTTGCCATATATATGGTAAGCAGTAGTCTTTAAATCATTTGAGCCAGGACAATTCAATATATCTAAATCATTATGACGATATATAAAGTGTAGTTCTGGATGTGCTAAGCTATAACGTTGGACTATATCAGTAATATGTCCCAATTCAGTAGCGTCTTTTTTAAGGAATTTTTGCCTTGCTGGTAAGTTATAGAATAAGTTTTTAATTTGAATATTCGTTCCAGTAGGGCAAGAAATCTCTTTTCTATCAATAATCTTTCCACCTTCGATAATTAACTTAATTCCTTTCTCTTCAAAATTTGCTCTAGAAATTATCTCAACTTTACTAACAGCAGCAATACTAGCAAGTGCTTCACCCCTAAAACCTAGCGTTGAGAGATTTTGTAAATCTTTAATGCTTCTGATTTTACTGCTTGTATGTCTATCAAAAGCTATTTCGATATCATCAGATGGGATCCCGATTCCATCATCAATTATATGAATTAACGACTTACCTGCATTTTTAACTATAATCCTTATTTCAGATGCATTCGCATCTATACTATTTTCAATTAATTCTTTAACAACATTTGCAGGTCTATCAACTACTTCTCCAGCTGCAATCTGTTCAGCATGTAATATTAGCTTAATTTTTTTATAATCCACTTTAAATCATATCTGTTATGATAAAATTTTCAATAATCTATAATATACTGCAATATAATAATCCATATTACCATTAAATTTAAAATAATACTCTATTAAAGTTTAAATAAACTTAATTTAGATTAGCCCTTTAAATTTCTTGTCTAATTTAATAATATTGAATTAATTAGTAAATTATGAGTAATCAAATAACTAATAATTTAGAGCAAAAATCTTCAATTCCGCTTTATTTTATTTACATTTTTACAATTATTACGATCGTTCTTATAATTATTAGAATCTTTTTCGTTAATATCTTTGTATGGGTTCAAGAAACAAAAGATGTTGATTTTAAAATTCTCATTGAAGGAATGAATAATGGTCTGATTAACTTCTACGATGATATACCGGGATTAAAATGGCCGCCTTATTATCTTTATTTTTGGTACTTTATATTTTTTCCAATATATATAATTCCGTTTAATACAATCATAGGAGTTTATATTTGGGATATATTAAGATTATTATTAACTATTATAGTTATCAGAAAATCCCCTAGTGTATTTAAGAATAAAAGGGATTTATTGATCTTTTACATTTTAAGTGTGGTGGGATATACAATTGACGCTTATTATAATAATGTCAATTTCCTGATATTATTTCTTTTATTCTATTCATATGTGTTTTTAGAAAGAGAAAAAAAATGGATTTCTAGTATTTTATTTGTTTTAGCAACTTTTAAAATAACCGCATTAGTATTTCTTCCATTATTATTTATAATTAGAAAACTAAAATGGAAGGATTTACTTTATTATTTAGTTCCATTTGTTTTAATTTGTATTCCATATATTATTTTCCCTAATTATTTCTTTCAAATGTTCGGTAATTGGTTACACAGTGATTCAGAAATTCAAGGAATTCTGATTTTTGATTCAATCATGTGGAAAGCTCTACAACCTTCTCATTTAATGTTCATTGCTTTATTATTGATAATATTTTTAGAAAACATAAAAAATGAGGATCGAAGAAACTTGTACCGTATTATCTTAGTATCAATTATTACGGTATATTATATCTATCTAACGACAATTGTTTTTATTATTCCTGTTGTATTAGGTTAGTTTATTTTTTCTAATTTTTTTCTAAGCTTAGTTAATTTAAATCTTATTGATTCTGGGATATCAGAATCATTATCAATTTCTTTAATAATTTTAGCTATTTCTTCGATTTCTTTCTCGTTTTTTAATGGTTCAAATAAAGTTGTTTGAACATATTTCTTCTTTTTTAGATCACTTTTCGAGGAGACTTTTACTCTTTCTATTTCCGCTCGTTCTTCAATATCTTGAATCTCTTGCCTTTTTCTGCCTAATTCCTTTTCTTTTTTATCTAAATCTTCAGAACATTCATTTAACGACTTTTTAGCTGATATTAATTCTCTATTTAACCTATCAAGTTCTGCTTTTTTCCCATTTATTAATTTATCATATATTTTACTTGATGAACTTCCATTTTCCTTTACAGTTGTTCTGAAAGGATCTTTTTCCTCAATTTGTTCAAGTATTTCAAAAGCTCGTATAATTACATCATCTGGTATTCCAGCTAATTTAGCTACATGAATCCCATACGATTTATCAGTACTTCCAGGTTTTAACGTTCTTACAAAATTAATAGATCCATCATCATTTTCAATGATATCTAAATGATAATTTTTAACTCTGGGTAAATTTATTTCAGTTAGTTGATGATAATGGGTGCTAAACAAGGTTTTAATCTTAATATCATGTAATTTCTCAAGAGTAGCCATCGCAATACTCTGACCATCGCTAGTACTTGTTCCTCGTCCTAATTCATCTATAATAACTAAACTCTGTGGTGTAGCATAATTTAATATTTTAGCTGTTTCAGTCATCTCGATCATAAAAGTACTCAATTTTCGTGCAAGATCATCAGAAGCACCTATACGTGTAAATATTTGATCTATTAATCCAATAGTGGCAGATTTAGCGGGGACAAAGCAACCCATTTGAGCAATAATACAGATTAGAGCAACTTGCCTTAGATAAGTACTTTTTCCTGCCATATTGGGTCCTGTAATAATAAGTATTTGATTTTCTTCATTATCTAAATAGCAATCATTTGGAATAAATTGTTCTTCTATGTTTATTTGTTCAACTACTGGATGTCTACCAGCTTTGATAATTATCTTATTATGTTTATTAATAATAGGACGACAATAATTGTATTGTTCAGCAATTTCAGCAAAACAGGCAAGCACATCAATAATGGCAATATTTTGTGCTGTTTCCAAAACATTTTTTGTTTCCTTTTCTACATTTTCACGAATTGTATTAAAAATTTCATATTCCAGAGTATTAATTGCATCTTCTGCATTCACAATTTTATCTTCTAGTTGTTTTAATTTTTCAGTAGTATATCTTTTAGCATTTTTAAGCGTAGCTCTTTCGACATATTCATTAGGAATGTGTTTAACAATTTTTAGAGTTCTTAAGGTTATTTCAATATAATATCCAAGTATATTATTAAATCCAACTTTTAATCCAGAGGTTAGATTAAATCTCTTCTTTTGCGCATTTTCATAATCTAGTACATACTTTTTACCATTATGTACAATATCTCTAAGTTCATCTAATTTTTCATTAAATCCATCTTTAATGATATTTCCTTCTGTAATCGTAATAGGGGGACTATCTTTAATTGAAATATTAATTAAATTCTTAATTTCATCAAAAGTGCTAATTTTTTCTATAAATTTTGATATTTCAGGAAGTTCGGTCTTTTTTAAAAGGTCCTTAATTTTTGGAAGAACTTCTAAAGAATTTTTTACATTAATCAAATCTCTAGCGTTACTACGAGCACCATAATTAATTCTATTAATAAACCTTTCAAGATCACCTACAACCTTCAATTCTTCCCTCAAATCTGATCTTAAGAAAATATCATCCTTAAATTTCTGAACAATACTAAGTCGTTGTTCAATTTCTACTACATTACTTAAGGGCTGTAGTATAAATTTCTTCAATAATCGTGCTCCCATTGGAGTGTATGTATGATTAAAAACAGAATAAAGTGTTGTTTCTTTCCCTCTCTCCCATAGAGACTTTACTAATTCTAAATTTCTTTGAGTGATGTAGTCTAAATGGAGAACATTTTTTTCTTGGATTAAATTGATTTTAAATAGATTAGGTATAATATCTCTTTGGGTGTCTTTCAAAAATGCTAGAAGACCTCCCGCTGCTTGAACGGCCATTTCTTTATCTTCTAATCCAAAACTTTTCAAATTTGAGATTTTGAACTGTCTAGTGATTAAAGCATAAGCATCATCATATAAGAAGGCATTTTCATCATAAGATTTTATAATTACTCTTGTTAAATCTGTTAATATTATAAAAAATCTCTCGTCTTTTTTAAGATCAGGAGGTATTATTAATTCTACTGGATCAAATTGAGAAAATAAGCTCAACAATTTTTCTTGAGGATCTTGCTCTTTATATGAAAACTCTGATGCAACAAATTCACCAGTTGAGAGATCAGAAAAGGCGACTCCAAAACCATTTCTCTCTTTAACCATAGAAGCAATATAGTTATTTTCATTCGATTTTAACAAATTGGGCTCAATAATTGTCCCTGGTGAAATTATTCGAGTTACTCCTCTTTTTACAATTCTTCCTTTTACTGTTGTGGGGTCTTCTAATTGATCAACAATAACAAGAGTTTCACCAAGATTCATGAGATTGTTAAAATAATTATGGCTAGAATGATGTGGAATCCCTGCTAATGGAACATCTCCTCTTTTTGTTAAAGTTATCCCTAAAAGTTGTGAGATTTTTTCTGCGTCATCATAAAAGAATTCGTAAAAATCACCCATTCGGTAAGCAATGAGATTATCTGAAGGAAATCTTTTACGAATAGAATACCAATGCTTTAACATAGGTGTTAGTTTTCTTTTGTTTATTTCCTTCATAATCAATCGATATGAGAGCTAAATAAAATTGTTTAAAATTATAATCAATTATAGCCGTAAATCTATATTAACAGTATTTGTTAAATTTTTAATAACAATAATAATGAAGATAGTTTTACTTTTTATTATTCCTTAGGAGTCCACCAAAAAAATATTAAGATTTAAGATTAAAAATTTTAAATTCAGAATTTATCCTATCTTTTGAAATTATCCGTTTTATAATCAAATCTTAGTATTTCAGGTAACTTTTTTTCCTTGTTCTATGCTTTTTAAGCATCTTACAATAAAAATCAATACTTTTCCTGAGGATTTCCACCTTATCATTTTAAATCTTGGATAAGGTAATAGAATTACAATTAACATAAAGAATTATAGCGTATCTAAAATATCTTTAAATCAAATGAAAATATAATTGATTAAACAAAAAAATTAACAAATCTGTATAACCAACATAAAGAAATTGGTATAAGAAATCCAGTAATATGATTCCAATAAAGCAATCATTAAGTAATAAATTATTGTCTTATTATCCTTTATAGTTTTTAATTTAACAAATTTAAAATTTTACCAAATTATTAAATACTACTTTTGTTTCCATTATTTGGTACAATATATTTTTCCTACTAGATTTAAGATTTGGTATAAGATCTTTAAACTAGTTGATTAAAATTATCACATTCGGTTGATAAATAAATAATGTCAGAGCAAAAGTTTGAAGCTCTCTTTAAAGGTATGCTTTTTCCTTCATATGTTTGGAAAGTAATTCAAAATGATTTAATTTTGATTGAGTATAATAATTCAGCTGAAGAAATAACTAATGGAGAGATCAAGAACTATTTAGGATGCAAAGCGTCAGAATTTTATAAAGACCAATTCGAATTATATGAAGGTCTTTATCAATGCATAAATTCACAAAGTAATGTTTTCAAAGAAATTAGATCTAAGAATACTAAAGGAGAAAAAAAATTTTTATCCGTCAAATATAACTATATCCCTCCTGATTTAGTTCTAGTCCAGACTGAAGATATTACGGAACAGAAGAAAACAGAACAAAAGTTGAAAGAGTCCGAAGAAAAATATAAGAGTATAGCTGAGCTTTTACCAGATATTATCTATGAGATTGATAAAAGGGGAAAGTTATCTTATGTTAACCCTGCAGGTTTTGAAAAATTTGGTTATCAAAAAGATGAGGTGATAGGAAAAATGAGTATGATTCAATTTGTTCTACCTGAACAAAGAGAAAAATTAATCCAAAACGTAAAAAGATTCTTTTCAGGAGAGTTAATTGAGCCAGATATTTATACATTTCAAAAAAAAGATGGAACCAATTTTTATGGGAGAGTACATTCAGTTCCTATCTATAAAGAAGGAAAAATTGTAGGTATAAGGGGAGTACTTCATGATATTCATAAATTAATTGAAATTGAAGAAAGATTAAAAAAATTAAATTTAGAATTAGAACAAAGAGTAGAGGAAAGGACAAAAAAATTAAGTGAGTCAGAAGAAAAATTTTATAAAGCTTTCAATAGTAATGCCCTATCTATGAGTATAAGTTCTATCAAAGATGGGAGATTTATTGAAGTTAATGATGTGTTTCTAACTGATTTAGAGCTAACTAGAGAAGAAGTTATTGGTAAGTCATCTAAAGGGTTAAATTTATGGGTTAATAAGAACCAAAGGGATGAAATGATAAGGAATATCGAAGAAAAGGGAAGTGTGTCTAACCTTCATGTTAGGTATAGAACAAAATCAGGAGAAATTAAACATGGTTTGTTTTCTGTTAATAAAATTACCCTTAAAGGCAAGCCTTACCTTCTCAATATTGTTAATGATATAACAGAATATAGAGAAGCAGAGCTGAAATTAAAAGATTCTGAGCAAAAATATTCTGCTATTGTAAACGCATTTGATGGATTAATTTATATTTGCTCACAAGATTATATTGTTGAATTTATGAATGAAAATTTTATCCAAAGAACAGGTTATAACGGAACTGGTGAAGTATGTTATAATGCTTTACACAATCTTCATGATATTTGTCCTTGGTGTGTTAATGATCGTGTATTTAGTGGAGAGACTGTGAGATGGGAAGTGCAAAGTCCCAAAGATAATCATTGGTTTTATATTGTGAATACTCCAATAAATCATCCTGATGGCTCTATTTCTAAAATGGGAATGATAATGGATATTACTGAAAGAAAACAAACAGAAGAAAAGCTTCGACGAAGTGAAGAACAATACCGTACTTTAGTTGAGACTATGACTGATGGTTTAGCTGTCATAGATGAGAATAATTGCTTTACCTACGTTAATATAAGTTTCAGTAAGATGATGGGATATTCTTATGAGGATCTTCTTGGCACATATGTCTTCAATTACCTTGATAAAATAAATCAACAGAAAGTAGAATATGAAATAAGTAAGCGAAGAAAGGGAGAAGCAAAACCTTATGAACTTGTATGGATTCAGAAAAGTGGACAAAAAGTTTATACAATTATGGCTCCAAAACCACTTTTTGAGGATGGAAATTATATAGGGAGTTTTGCGGTGATTACAAACATTACACAACGAATGATAGCAGAACAACACTTAAGGGAGTCAGAAGAAAAATATAGAAGATTGTTTGAGAATTCACCAGAAGCAATTATGTTAATAGATATGGATGGAATAGTATTAGACATAAATTCCACTGCTGAAAAAATATTTGGATTAGGAAAAAATGAAGTGACTGGAAGATATTATTATCAATTTGAAATATTTACTGCAGATCAAATAGCAATAGTAAAAAACAGAATTTTGGATTTGTCTTTAGGGAAGCAAAAAAATTTTGAAGAATTTAAAATAAAAAGAAAAGATGGTAGTTCATTATGGGTTTTATTTCAGGCTTCAATTATTATGCTAGGAAATAAACCTTATATTCTCTCTATAGCCCAAGATATTACTGAGACAAAAAAAGCAGAAAGGTTAATTGAGAAAGAACTTATTAAACTTAAAGAACTCGATGATATAAAAAATGAATTAATTACAAGAGCTTCACATGAATTAAAGACACCATTAACTACCATCATGGGTTCAGCTGAATTACTTTTAAAGTTATATAAAGGAGTTTATAACGATGAAATGAAACAACTTATTGAAATCATATATACTGGAGGAAAGCGATTAGAAAAATTAGTTAAAAATACCATAGATATTTCGCTCATTGAATCAAAGATTATTTCTTTTAGGAAAGAAAGGGAGGATATTGGAAAACTTATTAATGAATGTGTAAATAATTTGATATATTTAGCTGATAAAAGAGAATTATCATTAGAATATAATGTTCAAGAAAATATTTTCATTCAAATTGATAAAAACAAAATTACACAAGCACTAAAAAACATAATATCTAATGCTATACAAAACACACCACCAAATGGTAAAGTTTCAATCAATTTAAAGAAAATGGAGAAAAGTATAGAGATTTTAATAAAAGATACAGGTATTGGGTTATCTGAGACTGAATTACAGAGAATTTTCCAAAAATTTGGAAAAATTGAAAGATATGGTAAAGATTATGATGTTGATATTGAAGGTCCTGGACTTGGATTATATCTAGCAAAACAAATTATTGAAATGCACAAAGGAGAAATTAGGGCAGAATCTGAAGGATTAAATAAGGGTTCAACTTTTATAATTGAATTACCAATTAAATAAATTATTTGTTGAACTCCGAATTGATGACTCTTTTTTATCTCTTTTTACGGAAAATTGACCAGGGACATTAATAAACTTAAAACTGTCAATCCAGGCAAGTAATTATCGTAAGATTCACTAGAATTATATTTATTCATTTTTACAAGACTTAAATTAATAAAAAAAAGAAGTTTATATTTTTAAAATCCGTTTTTCTAAGGTTAAATCATATGCTTCTTTCATTGCATCTTTATATATATCAATTTTGAACTTGTTATAAAAAGGACTAATTTTACTTCCAAGTTTAGCTAATTTATACATAGTTTTTGGAAAAAATCTTACACCTCGAGTAGTAACCATCGATGTTGCTCTTTTGAATTCTTCTAATGTATTAGTATCATAACCTCCCAGTAAACCATCTAAAAATGCATAGAAGAACATAAAGATAAAAATACCCAATATAAATAGAAGTGCAGTATTTATGATTTTATCTCCTAAAGGGATCATCCATATTATTTCACTTACAAAGAATAACACTAAAAAGTTTAATATTGCTGCTATTGCTGGAGCTATAAATGTCTTAAAGAAATAGATTTTAAATTTAATAATTTTCTTTCGTACTATTAACCATGCAACAATATCTTTAAGGAAAACTGCAGGTATGTACGCTATAATAACAAAGACCATATCTCTGAAAATAATAACAAATAAATACATGAGAATAGCCCTTGTAACTTGTTCAATAATCCATGCTAGCATCGCATAACTAGTGTGACCTGTGCCCTGAAAAACAGGATCCACCAACCAAGAATAAATCCCACCAATATGGAATATCAAAATAGGTATCAAGAATTTAACTGCAGGTAGGCCGTATTCCTCCCCTGCAGCTCCAACTATGAATCTAGCACCAGTAGCAAATAAAACAGAGATTAAAAAGAAAGCAAAATAATTACCCCATCTAAAAGCTTGATAAATGTATAGTTTAGTTAGTTTTGGTTTATTATGAGAATTTGATTCACTATACGCTCCAAGAAGTGTGTTTGAATAAAGAGATACTATCTGAACGATTAAACCTAAAGTGTAAACCAAATTAAACCAACCAAGATTATTAGAATAATTAGCAACAAAGGTTGAGGTAATAATCACTTGTATAAACCACCCAAATGCTACAAATCCTTCTCCAATACCTAATTTTGACCCATATTTAAGCGATTCTTTAATTTCTTCCTTTGAAAAGTCGATTCTAAAGCATGTTTTAGGAGAAAAACCTTGTTTCCTAAAGATTAAGATAGAAATTAGAAAAGTCATCCAATAATCAAAACAACGAGCAACAGCATATCCAATACCAGCACCTAGAGCTTCTCCAAAAATAGGATTTGCAGCACCCCATAAACGACCAATATAACAAAAGACAACTTGTCCTAACAATAAAAAGACAATTTCCCAAGCAATATATAATATTAAATAATAGTCTGAACGTTGCATGCCTTGAAATGTAAACATAAAAACTAAAAATACTCCTGGATATTGAACAAAGGAATAGACAACGAAAATCCAGCTCATGTGAGCAAGATTAGTATAAGGGAAAATAATTGAACCAATAAATGCTATTATTGATATCTGAATAATACCAGTAAAGATTTGCCACCATACATATATTTGTATATAATGTATAGATTTTTCTGGTTTTTTAACTCTATATTGAGAAAAAAATTTTGCTAAAGCGAAGCTTGTTCCGAAATCGAATAAAATCCATACAATTTGGAAAAAATTATAAGCATAATTGTACCAACCGGCAGCTTGTGGATAAGGCTGAATGAATTGAGGCATAATAAAATTAGAAACTAATAATTGTGGTAATACTAAAATTAGTCCTATAAACAGGGTGAAAAGAAAACCACCTAATTGACGATGAACTCCGATTACTTCCCAATCATCCTTTAAATCAATATGATCATCTAACTTCTTTTCTAAAGCTTTAATTTCCTCCAATTTCTTTCTTTTTTCCTGCTGAACTTGAATTTCTAGAGATTTAATCGTTTTTCGGTCAATTCTTCCTTTTGATTTTTTTTTAACAACGATATATAGACCTATAGCTAAAACAGCGAGAATAAAAATTATTATGCCAATTATAATCTGTTCTAATAAATGAGGTACTGGTGAATAGGGCCACAGAGGATATGATTGAAATGATAAATCTAAGCTTTCAAACATTAAACCATATAATAAGTAATTAAAATAGGGCCAGACCTTGAAGTCTAGATTCGCTCCTTCTTCGAGCCAACCTGTAAATAGTATAACTTTTCCACTCCCTTTTTGTCTTTCAACTAAAACTGCTTCTCTGTATGCATTGATCTGTAAATTTTTTGATGTTGGATAAACTTCTATAATACTTTTAACTGAAAGATTAAAACTAGAATCAGGAATAATCGTCATATTATCAATCTTCATCTCTGGAGCAGAATTCCAATCTATATTCCTGGAAATTGGATGACTAGAATTGTTAACAATAGAAACCATCGCTTCTACGTTTTTGGATTTTCCTGCCTCAAATAAAGTATTATCAATTATATCTAATTCATCTAGTAAGGTAGCATTATTATGAAGGTTCTGCCCCATAAAAACTATAAGACCTCCTCCATTATCAGTAAAATTAGAAATAACTTGCTGTTCAGAAGTATCAAGTTGAGCATCAAATAAAATAGTTATATCAATCCAAGATCCTATCGATGATATTGGTACAGTATCGGAGATTTGAGTTATATTAAAATTATTTTGATCAATTTCCAAACTTTGGACAAATAAATCATCGCTTCCTTTGCTGATAAGTAATACACTTTTAGGGTCATTTATTTGCGCAAAAGAAGGTCTTATTAAAAAGAAGACTGCTATGTTACTTGCAATTAACACAAATAAACTAATAACTAGTATCTTTGAAATTTTTCTATTAGACTTTGATTTGAACATTATAAAAATTTATTTGAAGTTAGTGGTAATAAATGTTTCTAAATAGGATTCCATATTTAAAAATCACAAATTTTTCTCAAGCCAAACATACATATCTCGGTAAATTTGGGCTCTCCCTTTATCATTCCATAATTCATGTAAAAAACCATCATATTCTCGATATGTTTTATTCTTACTTCTAATTTGGTCAAAGAACTCTTTTGTTTTTCTTTTATCAATGATCTTATCATCACCAGCTTGCATTATAAATATAGGGCAAAGTAGATTTGATGCATTTTCTAATGCCCATTTTGAAGAAGTATCAATCTCTGTTGCTGATTTAGCTGTAATAACCTCTACCTTATGTTTGTCAACAATATGCTCTCTTAATATTTTTAAATCACTCGTTAATTGATTTTGATCAATGATATTATCCAGTATTTTATTTGATGATAATTTCGAGAGGGTTTTCGATATTGATTTTATCACTTTTTTACCCATTGATAGTTTTAAATACATACCTAATAAAGGTGAAGAAACTATTATTCCTGCTAATTTTGGATGGTGAATTGCATATATCAATGATACTAAACCTCCAAAAGAATGCCCCATTAGAAATATTTTTTTATCTTTTGCTATTTCTCGAATGAAATCCATAAATAATAGTGTATCTTTTTGGAGGGTTTCCATACTTTCGATATGCCCTGGAGTGTCTCCAGCATTTCTCCAATGCCCTCTTAAATCAAATGCATATACCGCATATCCTTTTTCTGTAAGATATTCCGCAGGATATTTTAATCTGTCTGAATGAGTTCCCCATCCATGAAAAGCGATAATATACGCCTTAACATCTCCTGTATCAGGTAACCAACATTGGTAAAATAAAGGTGTTAATTCTCTTCCTTTAAAATTGCCAGTTTCATTTTTCATAGCCTTATCACATTGATTTTAATTAACTTAAATCTTAAACTAATGATAATTTATAATTTCTTTCTCTTATTAAAATTATTTTTTAGTTGGTATCCTAAATCAAAAAGAATTAGCAAATAATTTTCATACAATAAATTTAAAAAAATTTTATATTATTAGGTAAACTTCCCTATAAATAACATTTATCCATAATTTATGAGTGTCTCAAATGAATCAAGATGTAAACATTGAAATAATAATCCACGGCAGAGGAGGACAAGGAGCAGTGACTGCTTGTGAACTTATTGCTGAAGCAGCCTATTTAAGTGGTAATTTTGTAGATGTACACGCATATCCTTCATTTGGAGCAGAAAGGAGGGGCGCTCCAGTGCAAGCATATGCCAAGCTATCCAGAACAGATACTATATGGGATAGAGCGCAAATCGAAAAACCAAATATATTAATTGTCTTTGATGAAACTGTCTTAAACCAAGAGATAGTAACTTCTCTGAAGGATGATGGGATTTTCATTATCAATTCTGAAAAAGAACCAGAATATTTTGTTAATCAGTACAACTTAAATGAAAGTATTAAAATAGTTGTCGCGGATATAAGTAAATTAGCATTAGAAAAGAATTTAACTATTGACGGAAATCCTGTTATAAACACTCCTATTTTAGGGCTACTTTCAAAGGCATTACCAGATCTTAATTTAGATAATTTGAAAAAAGTAGTAGTAAAACGTATGGGAGAAAAATTGGGAAACTTAAACTATGAATTGATTGAGCAGGGGTATAATCTAGCAAAAATTAAATAAAAAGCCATTATTAACAATTATTAATTTATGGGTATTTTAATATTAAAAGTACAACCTTTATTTCTTCCCATGGATTCAACCCAAATTTGACCTTCATGCAGATCGATTATTTCTTTTGATATATATAAACCTAATCCAGTTCCTTGGATATCAACATACTCCAAACCGTCTCCATACCTTTCAATCTTTCCAAACCTAATAAATAATTTTTCCATTTCCTCTTTTGTTAACCCTATTCCTGTATCTGTTATAGATACTTTGACGCTATTATTAACCTTGAATGATTTTATTGTGATTCTACCATGAGGAGGTGTGTTTTTTATTGCATTTGATAATAGATTTAAAATAACTTGTTCAATTCTAACCTTATCAATCTTTAAAAATATTTCTTGCTTCAGATCAAGATCTAAAATTAAATCTCGCATCTTTACGAGATACATTAATTCTCTGACACAATCTCTAATTATTTGATTAATGTCTTGTTTACTTTTGTCTAGTTTGAAATTCTTGTACTCTATTCTTGTAATATCAACCAAATTATCAACTAAATATTTTAATCTCTTACCTCCTTTTTCAATCATTTCAATTAACTCTCGTGCTTCATCTTTAAATTGATCGATAAAAGAATCTAAAAGAAGCTCAGTAGCACCACAAACGGAAACTAAAGGTGTTTTTAATTCATGTGAAACTCTAGAAATTAAATCTTTTCTCAGTTGATCTAACTCTTTTAATTTTAAAATTTCTTCCTCTACAAGGAGATCTGCTTTTTTTTGTTCATTTATATCATTAATTACGGTTTGTAGTAAAACTTCTTTACCTAATTTGACTAAACTAGATTGATATTTTATCCAAATTGAGCTTCCATCCTTTTTAATCAACTCAATCTCTAATGGAGGCAAAACTTCACCTTTTAAAACTTGTTGAAATCTTTTTAGCATAGTTGGTATGTATTTCGGAGAGAGGGCTGGTAGATTTTTAAATTCAATCCCTATTAATTCATCTTGCCTATAACCAAGTAATTTTTCAATTACAGGGTTAATATAAACTAAAACACCTTTTTGATTGATTAGAGCTATAGAAAAAGGAACTGATTCAATTAAATTACGATATCGTTCTTCAGACTCTTTCAACTTTTGTTCTAACTCAAATTTTTCTGTGATGTCTGAAATTAAGCCTTGAATTAATTTGGGTTTACCTTTAGGCCCTTCTATTATGTGAGAATTCAATTGAACTACTATTTTTTCTCCATTTTTACTTTTAGCATGAACTAAGTAATTCTTAACAAATCCATGTTTATTCAACTCTTCTAAGTAGACCTTTCTATCTTCTGGAGTTTGCCAAAAATCGTGAACATCTCTGTTGATTAAATTTTCTGATCTACTATATCCTAAAATCTCACAAAATCTTGGATTATGGTTGATTATTAATCCTTCCCAGTTTAGTTGGTAAAATCCTAAATCCAAATGATTTATCATATTTCTGTATTTTTCTTCAGATTCTATTAATTCCTGAGTTCTTAGTTTAACCAATTGTTCTAATTCTTGTTTAAAATGCTCTTCTCTTTTTCTCCTTTTAGTTACATCACGAAAAATTCCATAAAATCCAACCTTTTTCCCATTCGAATCATATTTTAAATATACAGAGGTCTCACCAATTATTTCCTGACCTTCATTATTTTTAAATTGATATTCAAAATCAGTTAATGGTTCTCCAGTCCGATAAATGGTATTAAACCCTTCGAATATCTTTTTTCGATTTTCTTCAGTAGTAATAAATTTATAGTTTAATCCTAATATCTGATCTCTCGAATGACCAATAGTTTTACATAAAGCCTCATTGACATATAGAAATGTTCCTTTTAAATCTACTTCAAAGTAGCATTCTTCAAGACCTTCAATTACTTGTATAAATCTATCTTTAGGAAAATCCACTTTTTACCCAAACCTGCTATTTTTTTAATACATAAAGAAAGTTAACATTTCAAGAGTTAAAATAAGATTTTTAAATTTATTATTTACTCTTCATGAGATTAATGAAAGATTTTCTATTTATTTTTTATTTATACCAAAAATAAACTCTTACTCAATAATCTTTAATTTTCTAAATGATTTTAACATAATTATTAAAGAAAAGCATACAAATAATGATCTCCTTTTATTTTTATAAATAGTCTAACGATAACTACTTACTTTCATTAGGATAAAACTTTAAAAACATATCTACGTTTGATTTCATACAGAATCTGATTTATAATTATTTTGATGTATAGATGACAGACTCAAAAAAAGATTATCAAAAAATATTAGGTTCAGTTCAAAAGCCTGTAATTGGAGAAGCTGGTAAAACAGGAACTTGGAGTTCTAAAAAACCAGTAATTGATTTAAATAAATGTATCCCTGTTAAGTCTGGAAAACCAAGTTGTTTCAATTGCTGGCTTTTTTGCCCTGAAGCGGTAGTTACAAGAACAATACCCCCTGAAATTGATTTACAACATTGTAAAGGTTGTGGAATTTGTATGGAAGAGTGTCCTGTAAAAGCAATAAAAATGGAGGATGTGAGTATTGAATGACTGTTATTGAAGGAGAGAACACTAATAAAAGTGGAAATACAATGATTTTAACTGGAAATCATGCTGCTGCTCACGCTTTTAGACAAGCTAAAGTAGGTGTAATCTCTGCATATCCAATCACTCCACAAAGCCCTGTAGTAGAAAAAATTGCTGAATTTATAGCAGAAGGGTCTTTAAAAGCAAGATTTGTTAAGGTTGAATCGGAGCATTCTGCACTGGCAGTTTGTTGTGCTGCTTCTGCAACAGGCTCTAGAGTTGGTACAGCAACTTCTGCTCATGGTTTGGAATTGATGTATGAAATGTTACCGTGGGCAGCAGGGAATAGATTACCTATAATTATTAATCTAGCGACAAGATCTCTTGGAGCGCCATGGTCTGTATGGACAGATCATTCTGATTTCATAACTATTAGGGATGTAGGTTGGATACAATTTATGTGTGAAAATAATCAAGAGATCTATGATACAAATATTCAAGCATTCAAAATTGCTGAAGATCCTCGAGTTTTTTTACCAGCTATAGTTGCATATGATGGTTATATTCTTAGTCATACAATGATGCCTGTAAGACTAGAAACTCAAGAAGATATAGATAATTTTTTACCACCTCTTAAACATCATATAAACTTATCTGATATCACTCAGGTAAAAGGAATAGATCCAGTAACCACACCACATATCGTCAAAAGAAAAGAAGGTACTGCTCCAGGTTATTATGAATATAGATATGCACTTCAAAAGTCATTGGAAAATTCAATAAATCTAATAAAAGAAGTACATGATGAATTTGCTCATAAATTTGGCAGAGAATACGGAAACGGTATTTATAAAGCAGTCCGAACTGAAGATGCTGATACAATTATTTATGCTATGGGATCGGTAGCTTCTCAAGCAAGAGTTGCTATTAATCATTTAAGGGAACAAGGATTAAAAATAGGGATCGTAAGTCTTAAATTATTCAGACCTTACCCTCACGAAGAATTAAGAAAATTTTTTGAAGATAAGAAGAATATTATCGTGTTTGATAGAGATATTGGTTACGGTTATGAAGGGGTATTATCATATGAATTAAAAGCAGCTCTCTACGGATTAAAAAACAGACCAAATATCAAGGGATTCATCGTTGGTTTAGGTGGTAGAGATGTAACCACGGAACATATTATTACAGGGGTTAATAAAGCTTTAGATGAGTTTAATCAAGGGATGTTTACAAACTATACTGAATTTTTAGGTTTGGAATTAGATGATTTAAGTGAATATGATGAATCTACTTACTTTAAGGAGGAGTGAGTAAAGATGGTAAATGTAATGGATCTTCCTGAAGAAGAATTTATATATCCAGGTACACGTGCGTGTGCGGGATGTGGTATGGCATTGATTTATAGAATTGCTTTAAAAGCATTAGGAGCTAAAACACTAGTTACAGTACCGGCATCTTGTTTAACCGTATTACATGGAATGCAGGGATTCTGTTCAACAAAAGTATCTGTTTATCATACACCTTTTGCAACGACGGGAGCAGCAGCATCTGGAATTTTAGCTTCCTTAGAAGATAAAGGATTGGCTAATGAAATTACAGTTCTCGCTTTTGCAGGGGATGGTGGAACAACTGACATTGGAGTGCAAGCTTTAAGTGGTGCAGCAGAGAGAAGAACTAACTTTATTTATGCTTGTTATGATAATGAGGCGTATATGAATACTGGAGTTCAAAGGAGTGGCTCTACTCCTCTTGGTGTTAAAACAACCACAACTCCAGAAGGAAAAGATGTCCATAAAAAAAATATGCCGAAAATATTAGAAGCTCATGATATACCATATGTAGCTACTGGTAATGCCGCATATCCTCTTGATTTATTTGAAAAATTTAAAAGAGCAAAAGAAATTTATGGAACTAAATATATTCACATTTTATCACCTTGTCCTCCAGGATGGGGATACGATCCTAAAGATACTATGATAATTGGTAGATTAGCTAATGAAACTGGTTTTTGGCCTCTCTATGAAGTAATTGATGGTAAATTTGAAATATCTAAATCAAGTAAAAGATTCTTAGATCCCACTAAGAGAAAACCAATAACAGAGTATTTAAAAACTCAGAAACGGTTCAAATCGATTGATGAGGGAACTATCAAACTTTATAAGAAATATATTGAAAAGATGTGGAACGAGATACAAGAAAGAGTCTCGGCAAAGTAAAAATCTAATACTTATAGAAATTTTAGTCAATTTTTTGTTTTTTACTTCTTTTTTTGATATTAAAGTTTTAGAAAAGAATAAAAGTTAATTTTAGTTAAGTTAAGTAGATATTAAATGCTTAGAACATTCATATTTGATGAGTCTAAATCTCATTGGATTGAAGAAGAACAAGATATATTACCTCATGATATTTGCGCAATTTTAGATGAAGATCAGGAAATCCTTTATTTTTGGAGTGGTCAAAGAAGTAAAAAAGCAAAATTTCGAAAAGCTCATAAACAACTTAAAGCTTTAACTTCAAATTTTCCAGAATTAAATATTCAATTAATAATGTCAAAAAAAAATTTTCCAAATGAAATTCACCATAAAATTAATCTCATGTTGGAATCTTCTAAACTAAAAATTAATAGAGTCTTAAAGTTTAGCAGATTTACATCAATAAGAATTTATACTATAACCCTAATTCTTGCTGTTTTTTTGCCTATATTCCTTCTATTTTATCTTGGTACTTCGTTATCTTGGGAATCTTTTTACGGAAACTATCAAATTAGTAATTTACTATATAATGGTTGGATAAATAATTCAAAAGTTTTAATTATTATTATCATAATCTTATTTTCTATTAATCTATTACTCGGAATTATTGAAAATGAACATCAAGTTATAATTTTTTCATTAATTGGCATCATAATATCCCTTGGAGAAATTTTATACCTGAATCAGGGAATTTTTTTATTCATATTCCAAGAAGGATCAACTCTAACTAATTATTTGATATCTCAAAAGGATATTTGGGTCTTTTTGTTACTTAATTTAATAGCAATTTTGATTTTTGAAATACCAAATATATTTAAATTACTATCTTTTTTCAAAACATACCGAAAATTCATTTTTTAGCTGATATAAGTGTGGAAGTAGCAAATCTTCTTACTGAAGTAGATAAGGAAGATCTCAGAATACTTATGGCAATAGAAATCGGGATGAAGAGATCAGAATATGTAACAATTAATAATATAAAGTTTTACTCCAGATATAAGATAGAAGAAACCCTATATCGTCTAAAAAAGGTACATAAACTCGATTTAATTATTCGAGATGCTTCTAAACATGAAATTGCCTACACTTTAAACTCAAAAGCATATGATCTGCTTGCCCTACATACATTAGTCGAGAAAGAGATAATAAGTCAATTAGGCCCATTGATAGGGAAAGGAAAAGAGTCAGATGTTTATGGTTGTATGGATGATCATGAAAATATTTATGCTGCTAAATTCTATCGTATGGGAAGAACGAGTTTTAAAAATATAAAACAATTAAGAGATCTTGTCGGGGATAGAAGTCATCTATCCTGGCTTTATGTGAATAGGCTGGCTGCTAAAAAAGAATTCGAAGCTCTTGAAAAGATTTATCAACTCAAATTGAACACTCCAAAGCCAATGGCTTATAATAGGCATGTTATCATTATGTCATATTTGAGGGGAAAAGAATTAGTTTACTTTAAGAGTATTAGAAAACCTAAGAAAGTTTTCAATAAAATTTTAAATCAGTATAAAAGAATCTATAAAGATGCTAAAATGATACATGGTGATTTAGGAGAATTCAATATTGTTCTTGATGAAAAAGGAGATATTTTAATAATAGATTGGTTACAATGGGTTCCAATTGATCATCCTAATGCAGTTTCACTTTTAGAAAGAGATATAACAAACATCTGCAATTTTTTTGAAAAAAAATATAATATTGAAAGTGATATTGATAGGATTATTAATTCTTTTTATAAATAATAGGTCTGAAATTCATTAACTGTGAATCTTGCCTTGGATAATAAAATCTTCTAAATTTTCCTTCTGTATTACAATTATATCTTTCATATAAGATTTTAATATATTTAGTAGATAATCTAAATCTAAATTCTTCTTCAAGATCGATAAAATAGAATGAGCATTAGTTTTACTTACTCTCACTAATTCCTTAATTCCCCGCTTAATATATGGTAAATTTTGGAAAGATGTAAAAGAAAAAACAAGTTCAAAAATATCCTCTCTAAAAGGTAAATAATCTATATCTGATAATATAAAATTTGGTCGACATTTTAAGTTATTATATTTGAAAATCTTTGATCTAAATTTTAATAACATATTCATGGAAATATCTATTGCAACGTATTTACATCTTGTATTTAGTTTTATCAAATTTGACTTTAATAAATATTCAAAAAACAAACCTGTACCGCTTCCCAAATCTAAAATAATTTTATTAAAATCTCTATAATTAGCTATTACTGTCTGATACTTTTCATCTTGTATTGCTTCATATCTTTTATCATATATACTTGCTGTTTTATTATAATCGGAAATAATTTTTTCTTTCTTATTGTGAATTTTATTCTCATCTTCCAATATGATGACCGAACAATTTATTTTTGATTTTTTAATGTCGTAAGGTTTTAATTCAAAAAATTTTATCTTTAAATTATTCTTTTAATATATATATTAATAACTTGTATCATATATGAATTAAAAATGTCAAGTAAAGATAATAATCACCAGAGATCAAAAAATCCTCTGCAAATTTTGCAAAACAGTCAAGGTTCTATAATTTTACTTAGATTGAAAGACGGAACTGAATATAAAGGTTTATTGAAGGAAATTGATTTGTACATGAACTGTATCCTCGAAGATGCCACAGAGATTATGGATGGGAGTCCAATCGCTAAATACAATGAGATCTTCATTCGTGGAAATAATCTCCTCTTTATAAAACCTGATGCCTCTCAGCTTACTTAATATAAATCATTCAATCCTCTTATTGTTTAGTCAAATATTAACTTTCAATTACAATTCTAATAAATTTGGAATTAGTAGGTTATTTCTAATTACTGCGTATGAAGCTGGATTGGGAGAAAAATAACCTCCGTAATTAGCACTTGAAAATATAGATAATAAACGTTTATTAAAGAACCATCTATATCCTTCTGGAAAACATTCATGAGCTCTTATAAGATATTGAAGTTTGTTATATTCCATAAAGGAGTCAAATGCTTTATTTCCAAAAAATTTTATTCCTGGACCTCTAAAACTATTGGAAAATTCTTCAATTTCCGATTTTGGGTCATTCCACATAATTTGGTATATGCTTTGGGTATTTGATATTAAAATTTCATTAAATTCTTTACAATTTTTGCCTTTCAATTTTTTTAAAATATCATTATCTTGTGGAATCCCTCCGTGAAGACATAATATTCTTTTATTAATTAAAGCACATAGCGGTAATAAATTATAAATATTCAAAATTTGATTAAACTTATCCTTATCTTTGAACCTTGAAATGAAATCTTGAAAAAATCCATAATATTGGTTCATTTCTAAAGATTCATGGTTCCCTTTCAGCAGAAAATATTTAAAAGGAAAGAGAATTTTCAAAGCTAATACAATTATTAAACATTCAAACTGTTTAGGTCCACGATCAACTAGATCTCCTAAAAAGATAACCAATTTAGGATTCTGTTTATTTATAAGTGTTAGTAATTTGACTAGTGTCTCAAGATTTCCATGTATATCCCCAATAATATAGGCAATTTCAGTATTTTGAACTAAATCAAATTCTAAGAGTAAATTTTCCTGTTCAAATATTTTTTCTACATTAATTAAAAGTCTTGAGATAGCATCAAATTTTAATTTAGCAATTTTTTCTGGATGCTTTACTATATCATTTAAAATAGAATTTTCAATCAAATACAAAGTCAATTGATTAATGTTGTTTTGAATAGCTTGTTAATAATGCTTATATTTTTATTATCGATTCTTATATTGATATAAATAAGAGAATTTAAAATATATAATTAAATTTCTATGGGAGAGTCATCCATTCGAGAGTTATTATCCATTATAGATAACCAAATAAAAACTTTTGAAGAAGGTAAATTTCTTAAAAAAAATAGGAGTCGAAATTTAGGGATAATTTATACTCCAAACCAAATTGTAGATTATATTGTTTCTAATACTTTTCGATTGTACTTTGAAAAATTTAAAATTCTCAAAGAAAAAATTAAAGAAATATGTGATTTAGACTCAAAAAATCTCTCTATTAGTAGTACTGATGAATTCAAAAAAGCATTTATTAAAATATTAAAAAACTTAAGGATATTAGATCCTTCCTGTGGTTCTGGAAGATTTTTAATTTCCGTTGCTAAAAAATTGCATAAATTTTATCAAATTGCTGGATTAAAACTATCAGATTTTGAACTAAAGAAGTATATAATTCAGAATAATATTTTTGGAATTGATATAGAAAATTCTGCTATTCTTATATCTAAGCTTCGATTGATTAGATGGTTATTATCGTCTTATCCAAAGCAATTTGTCCTTCAAAATATTGATTTTGAAAACCTTTCCTCTACAAATATAGATCAAATAATTAAAAAATTAGATTTGAGTTTCAAACTCTACAATGAAGATTATCTATTGGCTTTTAATTTGAATAAATTTCATATAATTATTGGAAATCCTCCATATATCGAAAATAAAAAAATTAAAAATAATAAATTTAAAATAAATTTAACAAAAAGATTTAAAACAACCTATAGGCTGTTTGATCTTTCAATTCCATTTATTGAGAAATCTTTAGAGTTATTAGAAATAAATGGATATCTCTCCTTTATTTTACCTAATAAATTTCTAGCTGCTGATTATGGTATTAAACTTAGGATGTTATTATTAAATGAATCAGATATTAAAGAAATCATAAATATTTCCTCATTACCAATTTTTCAAAAGACAGCTACATATCCAATTATTTTAATCATAAGTAAGAGTACGCCGAGGAATGAAAATGAAATAGTGATTAAAATATCTGATAATATAAATAAACTGATTAAAAATAATGATATAAAGGTAGTATCATTTAATCAAAATTTAATTGAACAGCTTCCATCAAAAGTAATACCGATCTTCGGGAATGTTGATCTAATAAAATTTCTATATGAAAATTATAATACATTTGAAGATACATATAAAGATTTAAGAATTATATATCGACCTTTCGGATTCTTGAAATATAGTAAGCATTTTGAGAATGTAAGTGAAATACATAGTACTAATATTGATTTATTATTGCTTGGAACAGGAAATATAGGAAAATATTATGTTCTTTTTGATAAAAGAATAAAAATCGCAGGTTGTAATATGAAAATTTCCTACTTTAATTACCATCCAAAATTTAAAGAAATTTGGACTGATCTTAATACTCAGAAGGTAATCTTCAGGGAAATAGCAAAAGATTTAACATGTTTTTACGATTCTGGAATTTTCTGTAATATCACAGGTCTTTATTTCATAAAAATTGCTTCATTTACCACAGATCAGTTTTTTTCCCTTTTAACTATTCTCAACTCTGATTTACTCAATTTAGTATTTAAAACTTTATTTGGTACACTACATATGGCTGGTGGTTATTTACGCTTTAATGGAAGTTTCATCAAAAGATTACCAATGTTAGGCGAATTTCCACTAATTTTATCTCAATTAGGGAAAATTATACAATTACTTTCGCAATTAAAGTATGATCTTTCCTCAGGACAATTAGATGTTTTAAAAATTCCTGAAATTAAAAAATTGAAAACTAACTATACTAAAAATATAAATAACTACCTCCTCTTTTTTAATAGATTAAGTAATTCAATTGTTAATTTATTGTATTTAGACTCTTTGTACTTAGAATCTGATTTAGATTATAAATCATTGAGAGAATTATCCCGTTCAACAAATGTGACACTAAATTTTCCATTTAAATTTATACTACCCAGATACCTTATAAAGAATTATAAAATTTACCAACCTAATGAATTAGTTTTCATTTTAAGTAAAATAGAACAATTTTATAACGACTTAATTAATAATAAGAATTTATTAAAAGAAATAGGTGAAATTATTCAAATAAAATGATGGTAAAAATGGAAAAATAATAAAATCACGCATAATAAAATCAAATTAAAATTAAATTTTAACAAAGATTATATAACAAAATCAAAAATAAGTAAACTTATAATAAAATTTAAGGTGAAAACTATGGCTAAAAAGAAGAGTGCTCCACCCGATGATGAGGATCTAGAAATTCCAATAGGAAAAGTTGATGAAGATGGTGATGAAATTATAGATTTAGATGATTGGAAAGATAATTTAGAAGAAGATCTAGATTATGATCTCACTAAGATTGAAGATGATATGCTTGAAGATGAAACGGAAGACGAGTCATTTGGATATGAGATCAGCGAAGTTGAAGCACTTTTGAGAAAAGTTAAGTGCACTCCATGCCCGGGAAGCTCAAGCAAAAGAGAATGCAAAGTTAGAGATGATTTTGGTTGTCCTCCCGATAAAGCAAAAAAATAATTATCTTTCTTAATTGATTTGAACTAAATTTGAACTAATATTAATTATTTTACTTTTTATTATAATATGATTTTAGTGCAGTATATTGCCTTCAAACTTGATAAAACGCATAGTATTAATCATTCTTGATATAATTTTTAGTTGGTATATCTGGGAAGTTAATTTATCATTTGGAAATCCTTGTTATACAACCGCGTTTTCAAAGTGTTTTGTTTTATCTGTTACGACATTTTTAATAGTTTATACTCCATTTGAGATTTATTGGTCCTTTCGAGATCTATGGTTTGACAGGTGGAAAAAACTTTCTCTCAAGGATTTACATATTTCTAATATAAAAATTGAAATTTCTGAAGGATATATATCAGCAAGTCTAGTAAAAAGTAAGAATCAAAATCGAGTAGATAAAAAAAATTCTTTAATTATAATATCTCACGGATTTTCTGATACCAAAGAAAAGCTCCAATACCTAACTTTTCCATTAGCTTATCAAGGTTATACTATTTTAGTCTATGATGCCAGAGGTACGGGAAAATCTAAGAAATTGGGAAAAAGGAGTGATTTTATAAAAAGAATCGAAGATTTTAGAAAAATTATCGAATGGGTAAAAAATCAAAAACAATTTTTAGACAATAAAATTCACTGTATAGGATTTAGTATAGGAGCAATTACAGTTTTATCTGGTGGTTTTTTAAATAATAATATTGAAAAAATTATTGCGATTTCTTCAATATCAAATTACAAGAAAAATATTCCAAAATATAATCCTGTAATTTTTTTAAGTTATCTAGCCAAAGGTGTTAAAATCTTTCCTTCTCTTGAAGATAATTACCATTTATCCCCTTCATTGTTCATAAAAAATATAAAAAAGGAAATAGACTTAGAAGAATGGAAAAACCTCTCTAAAAGAGTTATGTTAATTCATTGTAAAAACGACAGGGTTATAAAGTTCAAGAATTTTAAAGAAAATAAATTAATATTAGAATCCCCAGAGAGTAATATCCTTATATTAAAGAAGGGAGGTCATTCACAAAAGAAAAATGAAGGTGTTTTATTAACAGGTATTCTTAATTTTCTTAACTTAAAATTATGAATCTTTACGTTTTTTGAAGTTATAAATAGTTTAAAATAAATTAATCATTTCTTTTATTGCTTCAAGAGCTAATTCTACACTGATATTAAACATATTAATTTTTTTTTCAAAATAATTATGATTCAATTTAGATTTTTCAATTTCTTCATTAATATTAAAAAATAGTTTCTGGGATTCTAATTCCATTGAATAAACTCTAGGTCGAGATGTTGCATCACTCATATTTACAAAACAACCATGATCTATGAAACTATGATCAAATGCAGGAAAATAAGTCTCCCATAATTTTTCTTTTAATTTATCATAAACATTATTTGCTAAATTTAGACAATAATCTCTACTTTTTTTACTATAACAAAAATAAAAAGGCATTTTTTCTTGTGCTCGATTTTTTAGCATATAATCATGTAGTTTTTCAATAACTACCTCTAATTGTTTAAAATTCAAATTTAGATGTCTATGATTAGCTGAAGGATTACATTTGTAAAATAAAGGTTTCCGGTAATAGGGGATTTTATATAATTTCATTATATTTAGTAAAATCCCCTCTTTCAACCAGTGGTCAAATTTATAAAAGTTATTTAGATTTTTGCTTAGTTCAATTGGAAATCTTTCTAATAGAGAGGTTTCATGAAAATCGAGAAAGTACAAATGAATATTTTCATTATTCCAATATTTTTGAAGTATATCTCTGACAATATTGACTTGATCGGGAGATTTCAATTCATTTAAATCGTTATTTTTATTCTTAAATTCAGGAACGAACCCTTTTCTCCAAAATCTATTGAGATTTAAGCCATTTTTTAAATAATAACCAGATTTATTATCCTGACTAGGATTTAGAAAACCATAAGGATTCATTACAGGGAAAAAGAATAAAATTTGATCAGATTTCACTACTTGAGTAATTTTAATCTGGTTTTCTTTTATTAAATTAAAAAATTTAATTATGCTAAATAGGCCATTATATTCATTGTGTTGGGCACCAATGAAGACTTTAATATGTTTAATTTCATCAACTTCAGAATTTTTTGCAACTTTTATTAGAGGTATAATGCCTTCAGATGTCTTCTTAATGTCGTAGCTAATAAAATTTAAATTATTGACTGTTTCTAGCTCAGTTAGAATTTTAGTGAATAAATATTTTCTGTTTGAGATATTAAGTAACGCTTTTAAAATTTCAATTTCCATATTAATCAAAAATTTTATCCCAATCTGAAAAGTTGATGATCTTTTTATAATTTTTAACAATACTACCAAATAAAATACAGCCTATACAAAACATATTAACAAAATCTTCTTTGGCTAAGTTTAACAGCTTAGAACTTTGATTTGAAAATCCTATTCCTCTTTCAACTTCAATTTGACCGTTATAACCAGATAAATTAACAACAAATTCTTGTTTGTTTAGATTTTTTTTATTAATAAATTCTTCTCGAGCGATTCTAGCTAATCCTCCTACAGGGATAACCTCTCCTTCTCTTTGAGTCAAATAAATTCTCAAATCAAACGTGTGCCTCCCTTTCTGCCAATCTATTAATGAAAAATCAGCCATCTCTTGAATAGTATACGGGAAGGGATCTCGATTTTCCATAAATTTTGAAAAGAATTCCTTTTCGCTTTCAAGGACTCGATTTTTTATATCATTAAGATCTTCTTCCTTGGAAATTGGAATGACTCCAGCACCTCCAGATCCTCCACTTGGTTTTATTATAAACGATTTATTATAAGTTTTTATGAGATATTTTAGTTTATCAATCAATTCTCTTTTATTTAATGCTTTAGTGAATAGTAAATATTTCAAATTATATTTTTCAAGAACTTTTTTATTAAAATAACTAGCTAAATATGTCAATGACTTATCATCAGTTATTTTGAAAATTGGATTAACTATTATTGATTTTATTTTACGGAAATTCTTCTTAATTAAATCTGTAAACATAGGGCTGTTGAAACGCCTTGTGATACCATCTCCTATTAAAACACTAACTTTTTCATCTTTGTATTTTATCCAATTATTTGAAAATGAAATTGTATCTGATAAATGTTCATAATCCGCAATTAAAAAAACTAATTCCGCTTTAAAGTCTTTATCATAATTATCAGTATTAAAAATTTTTACTGAATATCCATTAGCTTTAAGCTTTTTTCGAAAATATTCAATCATTATAACTTTTTCATGAATTAATCCGTCATTAACAGTAACTCCAACTAGTATGAAAACTTTGTTTCTGTTTCCTTTTCTTTTGATACCTTGATTTATAGCTATTAAATATCCATCATATAAAAGAGCTTGTTGCTTTTCAGTTATAATTGATAATCCCCGATGAGATCCTCCATTAGTTTCGAGAAGAAAAAATTCTTTTCCTTTAGGTTCATCAGATACCATAAAATCAATACTTCCTACATAAAAAGAATCTGATCTAGTTAGTCTATTATCATTAGTTTTTCTCATCTTCTCTAAAGCATTATTCCTTATCTCATCAATAAAACTTTCTTCTTGAGAAGATCTCAACTCTGCAAAAGAAACTAAATTCAATCCTAATGATTTGCCTAAATTTATTAATTCTAAATCTGAATCTGTAATTTCAGATGACATTAATTTTAGAAACTTAGTGAGAAGATTTCCACTCATAAATTAAAATTATTATATCACAATATAAAAAAATTAATGTTTAAAAATTGAAATTGTGTTAATGAATTTTATAGATATAGATATCCCTGGTGATTTCCTTTGGTCGATAACCTAAGACTACCGATTAATATTTTCTTAATTTTAAGTTGTTCTTTATAGGTTAAATTTGAGTAAAGTAGAATATATTTTTTCTCAAGATTTATAGTAAAAAGAAGTCCAATTTCAATTAATTCAGAATTTTCTGACATTAAACCTATAATTACATAATGGTAAGGCAAGTGCACAAGTTCATTAATATCAATATCTCTTTCGTAGATGTGATCATTTTCTTTATCATATTCGGCTTTTATAAATTTTATATCCCTCAAAGGAATTGAAATCTTCCTAAATTCTTCAAATTTTTTAGAAAATTGACTCTGACGTAAGAACCTTCTTTCATCCTTATCTTTTTCAAAATAATATTTGTTTTTCTCACTAATAACATAAGTCTTTCTATCTTTTCTAATACTGGAAGACTGCTTCTCAATTGCTTTAAACTCTTCAATGGATTCATCATGAAAAATAATTAAGATATCGGGATCTACAGTTTTTATAAAGAAATTTTTGTATATGATCCCCGCTTCAGTCTTAATCCAACCATCTGTATCAATTAGAATAAAATTAGTATCCTTATTTTGTGCTATGTAACCATCAACTAATTCTCGGCAAGAACGAGAGACAATAAATTTATAGCTACCTTTTGGAAAAGTAGCACCGATAAAAATAGTTTTCTCTGAGTTAATATCCTCACTCGAAACAATATAATCTTTGATGGATCCAATGTTTATTGTTGTTGGAACGTATATTATCTGCTGACCTAGATCAGAATCGAGATAACCCCCTTTTAATCCTTCTTTTAAGAAATTATTCGCTAGATATTTGATAAATGTTGTTTTTCCACTGCTTATTCCTAAAACCATAATTTTTAAAGGTCTATCTAGATTTTGTTTTAACTGTTTTATGATTGAACTTTTTATCTCATTCCATTTAGGAGATATTGAATTCTCTTCTATATTTTCAAGATTATCTTCGTTTTTAATATAAATTTCTAATCTACTTTTTTCTACAGCATAAATAGGATAACTTTGAGCACTTGGGATTATTAAACTATTATTCATATTTGATGCTTCTGATGAACCAGGTTCTTTTTCAGGTTGAAAAATCTTCCCAAAAACATCAACCTTTCCTTCCAAAAAGGTAATTCTTGCTGGGCCTTTTACTAATAAAGTGTGTCCCTTATTTATATTTTTAATCATAAATATTTCATCTGATATCCAAAATAATTTTAGATAGTTGTTGAACTATGATTTTTCTCGTTTTATGTAACTTCATACCCTTAATAAATTGAATA
>JBHLNK010000037.1:0-33826 GCA_048941625.1 Promethearchaeota archaeon
AAATTACTAATACGGATTTTGATAAAAATATTTTTTAAATAAGTATTAACTTTATTAATAAAGTTAATATTAAAATTAGATCAAAAATAAAAGTAAAAATACTATTATTATATTATTATTTTATTAGATCAATAACCTACTATTTTGTCCAAGTTGATTAATCTTTGAGCGAAAACATTAGTGAACTCATCGATCTTTTAAGACGAATGGAAGCAGTTAACTCAGATATTCAAGGTTCAGCAATTGTTAGTGTTCAAGGTTTACCAATTTGTTCTGTTCTCGCTAGGGATGTCAATGATGGAATCGTAAGTGCGATGAGTGCGGCAATCCTTAGCGTCTCAGAGAGAGCAGTAGAAGAACTTGCTCGGGGAGATTTGAAACGGATCCTCATAGAAGGTGTTGATGGGATTATTATTCTCTCTAAAGCGGGGGAAAACGCAATTTTATGCACTTTGGCAAAATCAGATGCTTCTTTAGGTATGGTCTTTCTAAATATTCAAAGTGTTTCAAAAAAAATAGCGGAATTATTAGATTAAATTCTAAGTTCAATATTCATTATTCTATACAAAATTTTAATTTCTTAAAGTCCTTTTAAGTTTATAGCTATATTATGATAGCAAATCAAATTTTTCTCGAATTTCGATCAGAATTATTAAAAATAAAAGATAAAAAGAAACTTGAGAAAGCATATTATAATATGCTTTCAAAGTGTCTTAAATCTGGTCAATTCAAAGCCTTTGAAATGCTAATCGATGCGTCAATTGAGTTTAATATTTTCATTGACGTTTCAAAAATTCCTAATCATTTTAATGCTATATCAAATCTGATTGTAAATTGCATAGATAAAATAACTACTAGATATCAAACCTCAGCACTAGGGGAAATATTAGATATTTTAATATTTTGTAATGACTATGGATTACTAGAAAGAGAATTAAGTAATTCAGAAAAACAGAACATTTACTTATTTAAAAAAGAAAATAAAATTTTTTTAGAAAATTTAAAAGATATATTTAAGAGAGTCTCAGATTCCCTTATTTTTTATGTTTATAGAATAATACCAAGAGAGATATATAATTATTTTGTAACAAGTTCAATTTCTTTCTTTACAAATCGAGAAGCATTAACAGATTACATCAAAAATAGTTTTTTTGATCAATACACAATCTATGGTCTTAGTATTAGAAATTTATGTCCTATTGAAAATTTAGAATATAGAAAGACACTTAGTCCAATAGAGAGATTTTTTGAGGATTTTCATAAAAAGTTAAAAGAAACCCAGCTTTCAAACAACAATTTAATCGAAATGGATATAACTTATAAATATCAAATATTTTTTTATGATACTGAAGAAGAACATGAACAATTAATCGAAAAGAAACACCTTATATCTCCTAAGAATATCTTGAAAAATAAACAAAAAATTTTAGATAAAAATAATTATAATTTCTATAGTATTTCAATGGTTCTTCTTGGAGGTTTAGGTCCACAGGGTTTAGGTTTTACTTATTCTACTCCTAAAGGTGAAATTGTTGAAATATGTTCAGATCAAAAGGAATCAGAAGCAATAATTATAGAATATAAAGAATATTTAAAGAGAAAATTTTTATTAAAACTAGAGGAAGAGTTAGGTAATTTGGGAATTAATCATGACGTTAAGAATAGAATCATAAAATTCTTATCAGAAATTCTTAATCCTAAAGAAATGATCAATTATCACAAAAAAGAACAATTATTGGAGAAAATCAAAAAAGCTATTGAGCAAATTGATGAATTTCAAGGTATTTTGAAACCAGAATTTAATGATCTAATAAATAAGATTTCAAAAGCGCTTTCCCTTATCCTTAGAAGGATTAAGCTTAGAGATCAATTTATTACACGAATGGATTTAGTAGTAGAAGGCAAAATAAAATCTGAAGATATTGCAAAATTAACAAGTTTGAAAGGAAAATCACATTATGATGTATTACGTGAAAGATTTTTTTTCCAACATATAACAGACTGGTTTTATGAGATTTATCATAGTAAAGAAATAAAAGAAATTAAAAAAAAATGATTTAATCATCACCTTGCTTGTCTGATTTCCTCTTCTGAGATAAAAATTCTGAAAAACGCGGTTTAATTAAAATCATGGCACCGCTACCAATTGCACCACCAAGCGCTCCAAAAAGTGTCCCCAAAAGTAAGACCAGCATAACTAATAACCATCCAAATCCAGAACCAATAAGAAGTGCTCCAAATTGATCAAGTAAAGTATAAGTATTTCTCGTTATCATTCCATGAATTACATAAATTGTCCAGAAGATTAAAACACCTGTTGCCCCGCTTAGTGTGCCCCTTCTTATTTTTTTATTAAGAACTCCTGCTGCTATTCCCGCTAAAATAATCAATTGCCAAACTGGTGTCAAACTTAAAAGTGAAGCAATTACAGTTGAAACAATTATGCTTAAAATGAAAATTTGATTTTCTTTTTTAATATTCAGCTTCATTTCTAGGATCCTCCATATGGTATGAAATAAATTGTGGATTCTATTGAGTTTTGAGGAAAATCAACATTTGAAAAGCCAAAATACTGTGTATGGTACTTATTTTGCATATACAATTGTATTAATTGATCAGAATAATGTTTTGAATTAGGATATCCTCTTTCTCCTGAAGGAATTACACTTATAGTATTATTAATATTACTAAAATCGATTATAAGTCGCTCTGAAGCTCCACCACGAGCAATTCCAACTCCTGATCTTATATTAACATTAGAAGGCATAACAGTACGTCCTTCACCGTCATAAGGAAATGGACCTACACTTAATGGTTCTAAGAAAGTGAGATGCTCAAAATAGACTTGATGGATATCACCCCATTTCCAAGTGGATGGATCAGAGGAATCATAGAAATCTTCAAGCCATATTATTGTATCATCTAGAGCTTTTAACATTGTTTCATTTCTTGTTTCAACAGGAGCAGTATTTATATCATCAAACCAATGAGATAACTCATCTTCTTTCATAAGATATTCTAATACAGCAATGCTAGGACTTCCTACAGCTCCTAAATTATTGAATTCATCATTGAATGTATAATCCAAAAAATAATCTCTCCATTTTCTATAGATTGTTGGAGCGGCAAAATCTTTATCCATCACATATTTCCAACCTTCTAATTCTGTTATTACATTTGCAATTTGAGGTGGAGGAGATGAACCGTACTCAAAATTTATTACATCGATCAAATAAGGTATAAAAGCTTCAGCCGCAGATGAATTGACATCATGTTGCAAAGCTTTCATTGTATCTATACTTACTGTTCCATCTGGGGCTTTTGAGAGTACATCATTGATTCTTCTTGCCCTATAACCATCATTATACTCATTTTGTAAGAAATATTTTGTATAGTTCCAATTAGGACCCGCTACGATTTGATTGGCAGAAGCGAGATATTTCTGTGAGGGATTGATTGTATTTGGTAAATCCTCAAATGGAATGTAACCAATCCACTCTCCTTCGCCATTTGAACCATTATAAGGAATTGTACCATTTCCAAGATGTCCAACAGGAATTTTAGAATCATCTCTAATAGGTACATTACCTGTAGGTCGTATTGCTATATTACCATCAACATCACCATAAACTATGTTTTGAGCTAAAGTACTCCAATACTTAGACGCCTCATCAAAGTCATTTCGATTTTTTGCATGATCAAATCCATTACCAGCTAGAAAATTATAGTAATAATCATGAGCTGTCCATTGGGGTGCAATAACAACATCCCCATAAGCTACTGGTAATCCAAAATTTCTTAGATCGCTTAAAACAGGTCCATGTACTGTTTCTTTCACTGTGAATGTTTCAGTTCTACCACCTTTAACTTTGATTTCATGTGTTCCATAAGTATAGGCTGTTGGTACACCATCATAAATATAATGTGTATCATTAACTACGTTATAATAATACCAATCTAATACATCATAACCAGTATTAGTAAATCCCCATCCTACATATTCATTATGACCGACAGCACAAAGAGGCATTCCTGGAATAGCGAATCCATAAACATTAAGATCTGTTTCAGTTGAAACCAAATGTTGTTCATACCATATTCCAGGCATAATCCATGATAAATGCATATCATTACATAATATAGGTTTTCCAGTATTGCTTTTCGTTCCATTAACAACCCAGTTATTCGAACCTATTATATCTTGGGATTCTAAGATTTTTTTTTCGGAATCAATTTTCTCAACATCAGCTAAAAATTTCAAAACAGCTTTTTTCAAGGAAGGATTTAATTCATATTGTAATCCACTGAATTTAGGGATAGGACCATAATCCCCATAATTTGGACATATAGGTACTTGGTAAGGTTGGAATGGATTAAAGAGTTCAGAATAATTAGAAGGCCCTAATGCTTCGTAATTAATTAATCTATAGAAATCTTCATAACCCCAAGTCATTTGCCTTGCCATTTCTTGAACCAAACATAGAGAATCTAAGAATGTCCATTCAGTTGGCTCAAAATTAAGAAGATAATACTCGAGTGGCTTTTGATTTCTATGCGTTTCTAAATAATAATTAATTCCATCAACGTAACTATCCATATTAGGTAATAAATCTATAGTTCCATTTGCATTCATTTCTCTGAGTTTTTCTTCAGTTTTAATTGCCCACTTTTCCATTCCCATGGCAAGAGAGAACTGATCAGTTGTTAGAAGTTCTTCACCCAAAATTTCTGAGAGCATTCCTCGTACTTGACGTCGCATCATATCCATTTGAAAAAATCGATCCTGAGCATGGCAATACCCCTGAGCGAAAAATAAATCAAGATCACTTGATGCATAGATATGGGGAATCCCCCATTCATCTCTTATAACTGTTACTTCATCATTAAGACCTGGTATTTTTAATAATTCAGAAGTTGGAACCTCTCCTGGAATTTTCCATAACCCATTTCCAGGAAATAAAATACCCCCTAAAGAGGGAATTCCAAGAATAGGAATGGAAAAGATTACCATGACAATTATAGTTAATGTAATAGCAGTAGATAAATTAGCAACTACTTTTTTTTCATTTTCTCTCATAAATATCACAAAATTTAATTTGTTTTTTCATTAGATTTTACTAATAGTATTATTTATGATGATTTTATATTTAAAATCTAAAGTTCTATGCAAAGGTAAAAAGAAGTAATTTTAGAATCCATAAATAAAAGAATAGTAAGAAAAAGATAGTATATTATTATCTATTTCCTAATTTCTTGAATTTGGTCAAATATGTTATCAAAACGTTCTCTAATTGAACCATATAAGCCTTCTTCTTCTGATACAACAGAATTAATGGCAGTCTTTAAACCATAATGACTCTCTGATATTAAAACTCTAATTGGTAAAGTGAGGATATCATTGATTATCATTAAAAATTGTTGTATGATATTTATAATTTGAGGTACTTTCTCACGTGTTCTGTCAATAGCTGATTTATCTGAAGAAATTAATCCATCTTCACGTTCTTGCTTCAACTCTTCCCAAACATTATCTTTTAGTTCAGAAAAGTCAATTCCTAAGTTTTCAAGTGCTATTTGGGATCCTTCAAAAAGATAATTTATCGTATCTTTTCCTGAAAATAATTTTACATTATCAACCATTTCAGTCGGTGCTAATCCTTCTAAGAAATTTACTAGTAGTGTATTATAATCTCGTATCACATCCAAAGGAATAAATAATAATGCCATTTCTTTAAATTGCTTAAAGAGATATCCAAGGACCTTAGCAAACCATTCATTCTTTAAAGTCTTTTCTAATAATCCTCCATACTCATTTAAAAGATGAGTTCCAAGATATCCTATAATTCTAATCATATCATCTTCATAATTTCGAAAATAATCGAAGAAGTTTTCAGGTTCCATATTTAGTTTGTCTCTAATAATTTCTGCTAATCTTTCTTTCAATCCCTCTAAAGGCTCATCAAGATATTCTTCTAATTTATCAATTGATATTACATCTTGGATTTTATCAATAATATCTAATTTTGTTTCCTGAATTACCTCATCTTCTTCTATAATATCTTTGAAGTATTTTCTTAAAACCCTTTTCTGTTGAGTATTAGCATCAATTGTTGCTTTCCATTCTTTTATATCATAGATTTTACAGATAAATTGAAGACATTCTCCTCCTTTAGTAATGCATTTTTGTTCTATTATTTGAATTCTGTAATCATTTCTCTTTATTCTTAGAATATAATTTGCCACAGCTTCTAGCATACCACATAATCCGCAAGCTAATCCTTCAGTTTCCTTATTTTTTAAAGTGTCAAATTTAAATGTATCTTCTCCAAGATCATTACCATAACCTGCACAAATAGGACATTCTGATATTTTTAGAACATAATCATTATATTTTGAATTCTCGTTGGGAATTTCATCATAAGTGAATTCACCTAACTCTCTTCCAAATACGACAACCCAAAGAATTCCAAAGTAATCTAAAATTTTTTTAGGACTACCGGGCATAAATCTAAATATATTTGAATGACGTTCACAAGATTCTATAGCTGCTCTTTTTCCAACTTCCCTGAGTATAATCAAGCTTTCTTCTTCATTTTTAGTGATTTCATTAATTTCTTTAAGGATCTCTCTATAGAGTAGCGTGTAAAATAGAGCATTAGTAGAACGTCCAAATGCTTTAGTTATTTTTTTCATTAACCATTGAAATGCACCCATTATTATCCCTCCTTACCTATTGTATATTTAAATGATTGAATACATGATTTATTTCCATATGATCGAGACTCGATTATATTATTCGGTTTTAAGAATATAGACGAAGACTCTTGAGATTCTTTACTGATAAGATTTATAAAATCAGACACAAGACCTAATAATATTTCGCAACCTGCAATTTCAATATCCTCGTAATGATATTTACATAAAGCACAGCTATAATCCTGAACTGTAATGGTCTTATTTGATTCATTTATTTCTATCTTAGGGGAACTATTTAATATTTTTTGATATATTGTGGCAATTGTATCCTTCAAATTGGTTAAATTTATGATTTCTATAGGTTTCCAATAATTTATATAAGTTCTAGCAATATTTTGACCCATCCTTCTTAATCTGTTTTTTGAATCTTTTATTCCGTTTTCATCCATTAATCTTGCTAGATGAAAAATTGCATTTCGCATTTGATTCATCGTAGCTTCTGTTTCTATTAACTCTTTCCTTGAAAAGTTCATATTTGTTTTTCCAGTCTATTATCTAATTAAATATTGAAAAAATTACATTAAATAAAAAATTTTTAATTCAATTCATAGATTATTTGTATGAATCTAAAAATTATTATGATTATGAAATCATATTTATTAATTTCATATATTATTTCGTGAAATAATGTATCAAGGCATCAATATTAAAAAAAGGAAATAAAATTTACAATAAGATAATTTCTCTACATTTTTTCAACTATTTCTCTTAGAACCTGCTCCCCTGCAGCACCGACCATTATTCCATTTTTTACAAGCATCTGTCCTTGAACTTCTATTGGATGATTTAAAAGTTCTCCATTATTGAAAAACATCAATGTAGGTATTGCTGTTATGCCGAATCTTTCTCCGAGAGGTCTATTCTGATCAAGATCCTCTTTCAATAATTTAATTAATCCTTCATCTTCCAATTTTTCTAGTATAGGGCTTAAAAATCGACAGGGTCCGCACCATGTTGTATATATATCGACTATAACTTTTCCTTGGTTCATATCTTCCGTGATATTAAGACCATATTTTTTCAGTTCTGCAATATTAGTCATTTCATATCAATTTTTAAATAATTTGCTTTATAGTATCTTTTTTAATATTATTGTGAGGATTAATATTTAATCACTTTTATTAATTTCATTTGCATTATAAAAATAATTTCAACCAAAATCTATCAAGATAAAAATAGATTCATATCATTATTTCTATTTTAAAAATTTAAATATAAAAGAATTAATTTTAAAATTAAGAATAAGTTATACTATTTAATATCAAGATAAACAGATCATTTCAAATGGCGACTATAGATTTTGATTTTAGAAACCAAATCCTTGGTAATGATATTGGTTCTACTTTGGCATATTGTTATCAATGTGCTACTTGTAGTGGTGCATGTCCAGTAGCCCAAGTTACTGAAGGTAGATATAATCCAAGAAGATTAATTCTTGACGCTTTATTAGGATTAAAGGAGAAGATCTTCGGTCCTGAAAATGTTTTTAATATTTGGGGATGTACAGTTTGTGACACTTGCGATGAAGTTTGTCCACAGAAAGTCGAATTAACTGAAATTTTTACAATTCTTAAAAATATGAGTGTTGAAAGGGGTGAGGCCCCTACACATTACACTGGTCAAGCATCGATGGTTTTAGAAAACGGTAAAGCTATTCCAATGCAACCTGCCATTGAAAGGCGTCGTACTCAATTAGGATTACCGGATATCATCCCTCCTGATGTAGATGAAGTCAAAAAATTATTAAAGAGTACAAAATTAGCTGAAAAACTTCCTAAAACAGAATAATTACTTCTTATTTAATTTTAACATCATTTTCTCTAATAATTCCGATATAAATTTATAGACTTGTTCTATAATTGAATTATAATCTAAATTTCATAAATTAGATTTTAAGTTATTATAAAGGAGAAAAAAATGAGAAAGCCAATAATTGGGGGTAATTGGAAGATGAATCTTGGAACTCCTAATGAATCAAAAGCTGTTGTAAAAAGGTTAATTCCTCTACTAAAAAAGATAGATAATGTTGATATAGTAATTGCGGCACCTTATACTGCCTTACCAATGCTTTTTAATACTTTAAAAAATACAAAGATTAAACTGGGGGCTCAGAATATGCATTATGAAGATAGTGGAGCTTTTACGGGCGAAATATCTCCAAAGTTTTTAAATGATATTGGAATTGAATACGTTATTCTTGGTCATAGTGAAAGAAGAGATTTATTTAATGAATCTGATGTTCTAGTGAATAGAAAACTAAAAAAAGCTCTATCGATGGATTTAAAGCCTATTGTATGTATTGGTGAACACCTTAAAGAAAGAGAAAATGGTAAAACAAAAGAATTCATAGAATATCAATTTAATAAGACTTTTGATCAACTTTCAAAAAATGAGATGGTCAAAACAGTAATAGCATATGAGCCAATCTGGGCAATTGGAACGGGAAAAACCGCTACTCCAGAGCAAGCGGAAGAAATTCATATATTTATAAGAGACCTATTGAAGCAAAAATTCGATAGAGAAATAGCTGATTCTATAAGAATACAATATGGGGGATCGATTAAACCTGAGAATGCTGAAGAATTGTTTAAAAAAGAAAATATTGACGGTGGGTTAGTTGGGGGTGCTTCTCTTCAACCAGATTCATTTTACCAAATAATAAAAGCCGCTGAGAATACATTCAGCTAATTATATTTCAATATAGTTAAATTTTTATATTTTTATATAAAACCATAAAAAATTAACCAAGAATATTATTAAAAGCAGAAGTGAGTTTTGCAGGAAATTCCCCAAAATAACTCTGAGGATCAGCAAAAAGTAGATAAAAGTAAGGTTCAAATAAAATGTCCTCAACTGTAGGTCCTATATCAGATTTAATAATACACACCTGGACTGATTCATCAGAATAAAAAGATTGCCTATAGATCCAATCTAGTGGAGCAATTTCAGGGATATACCCAATATGCCTGAGAATATGATATACATCTTCTAATGAATATTTTTTCCCATAAACTACTATTGGAGAGAGATCAAAAGATGTTATACTGATTCCCCATAAGCCATAATCTCTCATTTCAATTAAAAAATCATTTGCTACACGTTTAATTTCATTTCGATTTCTTTTTATCCTTTTTCTTGCTTTAGTATCAGTTAGGATATCAATTATTTTTTTTTCTTCATTTTCATTTAGATCCTCTCCAGAATCAAGAGGAATTTTTGAATATATAAAATTATTGTAGATAAGTCTAATTTTTTCTCGAACTGATTTATGAAGTAAAAAAGTTTCTGTTTGTGTAGTTATTAGGACTTCTCCAGTAATCTTGTGGTTTCTATCAGAATTTTTTAACTCATTTTTAGCTCTCTTAGGCTTGAATTCAAGTACCTGTATTTTTTTATCAATATTTCGTGCAAATTCAAACAAAGCAGATACTAAACCGGCTTTTAAGTCAAATTTAGAAGCAATATCTAACTGATCTTTATCTATAGACTTATCTGAGGAAAAATCAAAAAATCTAAGAAAAACTCTTACTCCTTCTGGTGCATTCGCCACTACTTTATTGAAATATGGGAATCCTGTTGTAGAAATAATACTTAGTTCATAAATAGTCATATAGTTATAAAATAACTATCTTATGTTAAAAATTGATTTACTTCTTTTTTAACAAATTGAATATATTTAAATTTTTAATATTTTAGTTAATCTTAAGTTAATAAAATACTGTTAGCTTAAAGTTTGGCAAATTATTCAAATTAAAAATATTAACGGTTATTTTTTAATATACGACAATTGCAGGTTTACCAGGAATGGCATGAGAAGCTTTGGGTTCATTTGAATCTTTTTCAAAGCAAATTTCTACATTAGTATTGAATTTTTTTGCTATAACTGATTTTATTTCATTAAAAAATTGAAATTCCTCTTTTGAGGAAAGAACAAATTTTGAATATTTGCCCACATTCTTCAATATTTTATTGACAAATTGATTAATAATTTTACTATATTTTTTAAATTCAGTATTTAGCATTAAACTCCTCATTATATCCCCTTGGTTCTTAGTATCACTTATTAATAACATCAATTTTTTATAAAACTCCAATTTCCATTTATCGGCAATTACAATTGATACTTTATTCAATGAGTCTTTTCTCATTGCGATTTTTATTTTATTTATATCATCTAAAATAGTGTTCATTAAGTTCCATTTATATTCTGAATCTTCAGAAATTAGTTTATTATCATATTTCGGCCATGATGCATGACTCACATAACCTTTCTTATTAATAATCTCCCACATTTCTTCAGAAATATGAGGCGCTATAGGGTGAAGTAATAAAATTAACTTTTCTCTACATTCATTAAAAATTTCCATAGTGATCCCGTCGTTTTTGTATTTGCCTAATTCTGTCGAAAATTGTATTAGATTATTGACAGCATTTCTTATTGACAATCTATTCATATTTTCCGTGAAATCTTTAATTGTCTTATTTAAATAATAAGTTATTAAAGTGTCTCTTATTGTAGGCTCCTTTTGAATATTAATAGGAACTTCAGTTAATAACGAGAAAATATTATTCATAAATTTATAAGCATAATCAACACCTTCTTCGGACCATTCTAAACCTGATGAGGGACTAGCTCCAAATAATATGAAGAATCTTGCTGCATCTGCTCCATATTTTTCAATAATTTCTCCAGGATTTACAGTATTTCCATAGCTTTTACTCATCTTTACTGATTTATATATTAGATCTGTGTTTCCACATTTTCTACACATCATTTTTTCTAATTCAGCTTTCATAAGGAAAACGTTACAATTAGTACAGAAAGGTTGAGCTTTATTAATCATTCCTTGGGTAAGTAAAGATTGAAATGGTTCATCAAATTTGTGTAATCCTAGATCACGAGCGACTTTAGTAAAAAATCGTGCATAAATTAGATGCATAATAGCATGTTCAATACCTCCAATATATTGATCAACATTACCCCAATAATTCACTATATCCTTACTATAAGGAAGATCTGACTCAACTGAGGGAGGATCGCAATAAGCGAAAAAATACCATGAACTATCTACAAATGTATCCATAGTGTCAGTTTCACGTTTAGCGTTATTACCACATTTAGGACATTTAGTATTGATAAAACTTTCACTTGTTTCTAACGGATTACCTCTACCTGTAAATGATACATCTTTCGGTAAATACACAGGTAGATCTTTGTATAGAACAGGAACCATTCCACATTTTTGACAATATATTATTGGAATTGGGCATCCCCAATAACGCTGACGTGAAATTCCCCAATCTCTTAATTTATAGTTTATAGTAGCATGTCCCATTCCCAAAGCATCTAATTTTTGAGTTATTTTTTTAGCAGCATAATCATTCTCCATACCATTAAAATCTGCAGAGTTTACTAGTATTCCATCACTCTCATAGGCACGATTCATTTTCGTCACATTAAGTTCGTAGTTATGTGATTGAATTACTACCTTCATTGGAATATGATGTTCTTTTGCGAATTCAAAATCCCTTTGGTCATGTGCAGGAACTGCCATTACTGCACCCGCCCCATATTCATAAATGACAAAATTGCCTATATAGATCGGTACTTTTTCATTATTAATTGGATTTATAGCACTTTTACCAATGTACATCCCTCTTTTTTCTATTTCAATATCAGTTCTTTCAAATTTATCTTGGTGCATGACCTCTTCAAATAATCTATTAAAATCTTCCTCATATTCAGTTCCTTTCACCCATTCACGAACCCAAGGATGCTCAGGAGCGAAAACCATGAATGTAACTCCATAAAGTGTATCAGGTCTTGTTGTAAATATATCGATAGTTCTATTGCTCTCAACAATTTGAAATTTTATTATAGTCCCTTCTGATTTACCAATCCAATTACGTTGCATTAGTTTAACTTTTTCAGGCCAATCAACATAATTTAACCCTTCAAGTAATTCTTCTGCATAATCTCTGATTTTAAGAAACCATTGTGTTAAAAATTGTTGATCTACTATTGAATTACATCTCCAACATTTCCCTCCTTGAGCTTGCTCATTTGCTAATACAGTTGCACATTTAGGGCACCAATTTACATAACTTTCTTGTTTATATGCTAATCCTTTTTCTAACATCATTAAAAAAAACCATTGATCCCATTTATAAAAATTAGGATTATGACTGTAAATTTCTCTGCTCCAATCGTATGAAAGACCAATCTTTTTCTGTTGATTTTTCATAGTATTTATGTTTTTTTCTGTCCATTCTTCTGGATTTACACCATGATCTATAGCAGCATTTTCTGCAGGCATTCCAAATGAATCATATCCCATTGGATAAAGAACATTAAAACCGTTCATCCTCTTAAATCTAGCATAACAGTCTCCAAGAGTATAATTCCTTAGGTGTCCCATATGAAGTTTACCTGAAGGATATGGATACATTTCTAATACATAATATTTGATTTTTTTTGAATCTACTTTTACTTCAAAAATTTTATCTTTTTCCCATTTTTGCTGCCATTTTTTTTCTATTTTTAGTGGATTATATTCAGCCATAAATGTATAGCACCTTCTTGAAAATAGGAGATATACTCAATATTTAATATTTTAGTAATGGATTCAATAAAGATTTTATCTAACTACTAAAATATAATAGAAATTGAAAATTCTTGATCCATTGATATGTTTTATTGAGTAATTATATTATAAACCGAAGCAATAAAACTTAATTTTATTTAAATACTAATGAGTTTAGTGACGATAGAAAAAATTAGAGTATCTGTTGGAAGCGCTTCTGTTTTAGGACTGGGAACATTACCACAGTTCAAAAATCCTCCTACAACATGTTATATAATGACTTTCACAGAAGGCCATTGTATAGCAAATTGTGGATTCTGTCCTCAAGCTAGGTCTTCAAAGAGTTCTATTGAAAAGTTATCTCGAATTAACTGGCCAATTTTCCTTTTTAAAGATTTTCTAACAAAGCTAAAATATATGCCTTCTTCAAAAAAATTTCAAAGGATCTGCGTCCAAACATTAAATTATCCAGAAAATTTTAATGATCTAATAGAAATAGTATCTCAAATTAGAATGCACACCGAAATTCCGATATCGGTTGCAATTCCACCGATGTCAAATGAACATATAAAAGACCTTAAAATTAAGGGGGTTCAAAGAATAGGAATTGCATTAGATGGTGCTTCACCTGAAGTTTTTGAAAATATTAAAGGCAAAATAGTTGGAGGTCCTTATACTTGGGAAGATCATTTTAAAAAATTAAATGAAACTTTAGAAATTTTTTATCCTGGATTTGTTAGTACTCATATTATTATAGGTTTAGAAGAAAAGGAAAAAGAAGTAGTTGAGCTTATTGAGAAATTGTATAATTTAGGGATTATTGTGTCTTTATTTGCGTTCACGCCTGTAAAAGGCACAAAATTTGAAAAAAAACAACCACCACCAATTTTAAGTTTTAGAAAATTACAATTAGCGAGATTTCTCATCTTTAATGAAGATAAAAATTTAGATGATTTTACTTTTAATTCAAGTAGAGAAATCATAAATATCAATATAAATAAAACTAAACTTAAAATGATTGTGAATAATTCAAATGCTTTCTTAACATCTGGATGTCCTGGATGTAATCGCCCATTTTATACTTCCAAACCAACAGGTCCAATATATAATTTTCCAAGAGATTTAACTCAAATTGAAATTAATGAAATTTATAATCAACTAGTAAAATTTGTAAAATAAAAATGTCTATGAAAAGATGGCGTTTTTTACCAATAGAGATTAACAACGGTTTTTGGAATATGGCTATAGATGAGGCAATTCTAACTTCTGTAATCGAAAAGAAATCACCAAATACATTAAGATTTTATAAATGGGATCCCTCTACAGCAAGTATTGGGAGAAATCAGAGTCTTTCTAATGAAATTGATATTGATTTTGCTAAGAAAAAAGGCTTTAATATTGTAAGACGAATGACTGGAGGTGGTGCCGTTTTTCATGATAAGGAACGAGAAATAACCTATTCAGTAGTTTGTTCTATTAAATATTTGGAAACACTAGGTTTTTTTAGAGTTATTGATCAATTTGAAATAATTACAAAAAGTATAATTGAAAGTCTTAAATTATATGGACTTCAATCAGAACAAGGAGTAATACATTGTCCTGCGTTATTCTTAAGTGGAAAAAAGTTTTCAGGAAATGCACAAGCCAGAAAACGAGGGTTTATCCTTCAACATGGAACTATATTATTGAATATTGATCCAGAATTAATGTATTCAGTATTAAAGGCTCCCAAGAATGTTAGTAAATCAAGAATGATTCGTTCTGTTTATGCAAAGTGTATAGGCATTAAAGAACATTTATTAAATTACAATGAAGAAATATTTTTATCAACCCTAAAACATGGATTTGAAAAAACTTTAGGAATTGAATTAGAAGAAGGAAATTTATCTGCATATGAAATAAATTTAGCTGAAGAGCTTGTCAAAAAAAGATACACAAATGAGGAATGGTTAAAGAAATATGAATAATTTGGAAGAATTATTAGATAAATTTAGATCTGGTACAGCATCCTGGGAAGATTATTCAACTATGTTAAATTTAGAAGAATCTCAGTTGGAACCATTCTTTAAACTTGCACAGAGTATCACATCAAAATATTTCAGAAATCTTCTAAAAATATATATTCCTAACAAAAGATTTCCAGCAATTAGTATTACTGGTTCAGAATGCTCTCTCCATTGTGATCATTGTAATGAGAAATACTTAGGGGAAATGAAAGCCATCTTAAATAATTCAGAGTTAGAAGTTTTTTTACTAGATCATGCTAATGATCAAGGTTTAGGTGTCTTAATATCGGGAGGATGCGAATCAGATGGTTCAGTTCCTTTATATAATTTTATTGATACTATGAAGAAAATAAAAAGTCAAACAAATCTGATTATAAATGCTCACACAGGTTTATTAGATGAAAAAACTGCTCAAAAATTGGCTGAAGCTAATATAGATATTGTTTCTTTCGACATAAATATGGATCAAGAAATTATTAGAAATATTTATCATTTAGAAAAAGACTTGAATGACTATAAAAAAGCTATAGATGTGTTAAATAAGTATGATTTAAATGTAGTTCCTCATATATGTGTAGGATTGTATTATGGAAAACTACATAAAGAACTAGAATCTTTAAAATTCATTAAGAAATTTCTAAAAAAGCTGGATTTAATTGTAGTAATTGCATTAATCCCTCCAAAATTTTCAAACAAGATATTTGAAAGACCAAAACCAATTGATATTGCCAAAATAATAACCGCAATAAGATTTTTATTTCCCAAAACCGAAATTTCTTTAGGTTGCATGAGACCAAGAGGAGAAATAAAAATTGAAATTGAAAAGCATGCAATCAACTCTGGAATAACCAGAATTGAAATTCCTTCTAAAAAGACATTGCAATGGTTAAAAAAGATAAATTCAGATGTAGAGCTACAATTTTATTCTGCGTGTTGTGCTATACCCTCAAAGTTTGAGGATCAAGCCAAAAGTAAAAAATCAGATATCAAGAGATATTCAAAAATATAATCTAAATTATGAAAAATAAAATTAGTCTTATTGGCCTTAAGGGAATCCCTCTAATAAAAAAAGGAGATAGTATATCTAAAATTATAATTAGCGCTCTTGAAGAAAATTTGGTTTCTTTAGATAATGGAGATATTATTGTTATAGCACAAACTGTGATTTCGAAAAGTACAGGACAAGTTATAGATCTAAATGAAGTAGAACCTAGTAATAAAGCTAATGAGATTTACAAAAAAATCTCACCTAAAGCTCAAAAAAAAGGTATTACTATTAAACGCCCTGAGTTGATTCAAAAGATTTTGGATGAATCTGTAAATATTTTAAAAGCAGAGCATGTACTAATAGTAGAAACAAAACATGGATTTGTATGTGCTAATGCAGGTATAGATAAATCAAATATTGAAGGAGAAAATAAAGTAGCTCTATTACCAGAGGATTCTGATAAAGAATCTTTTATTATTAGAAAGGAGATTGAAAATATTACTAAAAAAAAAGTGGCTGTAATAATTTCAGATTCTTTTGGAAGGCCTTTTCGAGTAGGGGCAATCGGTGTAGCATTAGGTATTTCGGGTATCAGTGCAATTTTAGATATGCGAGGGGCTCATGATTTATTTGGTCATGAACTCCAGAGTACTATTATAGGACAAGTGGATAATCTTGCTTCAGCAGCTCAATTAATTATGGGAGAATCTGATGAAGGTCTTCCGATTGTTTTAATTAAAGGTTATAAATTTGAACTTAAGGATGATGTCTCAATTAAAGAGATTCTAAGGGATAAATCGATTGATATATTTAGAAAAACCAATGATTTTACTGAAATCCTAAAAAAGCGAAGAAGTTATAAATTGGAATTTAATTCTAGAAAAGTCGATAAGGAATTACTTCTTGAATGCATCGAATTAGCAAGATGGGCTCCAAGTGCTCACAATTCTCAATATTGGCGTTATGTCATATTGGAAAAAGGAGAAATCCGTAATGATTTAATAAGGAGCATGAATACAAAATTGAGAAATGATCTTATAAGAGATGGAAGATCTGAAGTGTATAGTAAAAGTAAAATAGATAAAACAAAGTTTAAATTTGAAAGTGCTCCTTACTTGTTATTGATGTGTTTAGATAAAAGTGAATTAGAAAAATATACAGATTCAGAGCGGAATTTAAACGAATATATCATGGCTGTTCAAAGTATAAGTGCATCTGCAACATATTTACTACTGGCATTTGAATTGAAGGAACTTTCAGCGTGTTGGTACTGTGCACCTCTATTTGCAAAAGAGATAATAAAGAAATTCCTTAATCTACCAGACTTTTTTGATCCAATGGCATTTATAACTGTCGGATATCCTTTGAAAGTTCCAAATGTTCCTAAACGTAAAGGTTTAAATGAAATTATTTTTGATATTGAATAAAGAATACGGGATATATATGGTGGAAGATTACATTTTAATTCTAGCAGGAGGAGTAGGTGCGGCCAAATTTATAGAAGGCTTAATAAATGTGGTTGATCAAAAGTTATTGAAAATTATCATAAATACAGGAGATGATATTGAATTATTTGGTCTTAAAATATGTCCCGATTTAGATATAATCACTTACACCTTAGCAAATGTAGTAGATAAAGACAAGGGATGGGGATTTGCTAACGAGACTTTTAATTGCTTAAAAATATTGCAGAAATATTATAATTTAGGTTGGTTTAATGCTGGTGATCAAGATTTAGCTACACATATTTTTCGAACAGATTTGTTCGACCAAGGTTTCAACAAAACGGAGATAACTAGTTTAATATGTCAAAATTTTGGAATAAAAGCTCAGCTTATACCGATGTCTAATGAATCAGTTCAAACCTTCATTACAACTCCCTTAGGAACTATGCATTTTGAAGAATTTTTTATAAAATATCAAAGCGAATTAGAAGTTTTAGATATTAAATTTAAAGGAATTGAAAAAGCTAAGCCTGTAGAGGGGATTTTAGAATATATAGAAAAAGCCAAGAGAATAATAATTTGTCCCTCTAATCCTATTGTTTCGATAGGGCCTATTATTAAAGTAAAGGGGATAAAAAAAGCGCTTTCAAAAGTTAAAAAGAGAGTTTTTGGTATAAGTCCGATTATAGAAGGTGCTACAATCAAGGGCCCCGCGGATAAGTTGATGAGAAGTGTGGGTTTAGATGTTTCAGCTTTAGGGGTAGCAGAATACTATAAAGAATTTCTTGGAAATTTTATTATTGACGACAAAGATTGCATTTTAAAGCTCCAAATTGAAAAGCTAGGAATTAATGTATATTGTTATGATACGTTAATGATAAATTTGGAAAAGAAGATAGAATTAGCTCGATTTTTAATTGAATTATGATTATATAAATTATTAAGCAGCTTCAGTTGCTACTTCTTCAGTTTCTTCTTCAATTTTTTCTTCAAGATCTTCTTTCTTAACATAATCACCTACAGAAGTTAGAAGTTCTTTAATTCTCCCTTCCTGTTGTAATCTAATAATCAGATTTCTATGTTTAATGAAAGAAATTAATTTTGAAATTACTGGAAAAAGCACCATGATTGGTAATAATAAGATGATAATAACTTCAGGAGAATACATTACGACACTTTCTGTAATTGCATCAGGTAACTGTATCACAGTATCCAAAAACCAATGTGGGTGAATAATAACGTAACTAATTATCAGAAGTAAGCCAACACGATAAATAAAGTTGAATAACGTAGAGGTAGCTAAATTTCGAACCCTAGGGGCAGAAGAGCTTGCAGTTAAAGTATCTCTTGCTTCACTATCTTCTCGAAAAAGACGATCTATATAACCTCCTAGTCTTCTAGTCTTTGATGCTGCAGTGACTAATTTCTTTTCCTCTTCTTCTAATTTCCTTTTTTCTATCATTTCTTTAACATAAGAAAATCTTTTACCTGTTTTTGCAAAGAATTTACCTACAACTAACCCTTCTTTCTGTTCTTCTTCAATTTCTTTCATTCTTTCTTTTGCTTCTTCTTTAATCTTATCAATATTAGCTGTTATGAAATGTGATTCTCTGGCTAATATATTTAACTGAGCTTCTAGTCTATCACTTCTCTCTAATGAAGGTTTGGTAACAGTGTCAATGTAATTTATTTGAAATGCTAATTCCAAATAAATATATGAAAATATTGCAAAAACAATAATTGGACTTCCCATAAATGCAAAAAAGTTATCAGTAGGGATGTTACTCATACTAGTGCTTAAAGGATTAGCCATATTCTCTAGATAGGTAACTTGAAAATTAAATAAAGCTAACATATCTCTCAACCCATTTACCATTAGTGGGATAATAAACATAAGCACAATTGATCCAATTGAAACAAGAGAATGTTTTGGATCGCTTTTGAAAAAACCTCTAATAGCATATATTATTGACACAATAAACAAAATTTGAAAAAGGAGTAAATAGAAATCGTTAAAGAGAACTCCCAATTCACTCATTATTAAATTAGGAATGTCTTGTAAATCAGGTTGAGGGATTGAAAACCATTTACTCAAATATCCCTTAAAAAATCCCTCAATAAAATTAAATAAATAATTATGAAACCCTCCCCCAAATATAAAAGCGCATCCATAAGCTATAAGAAAAAGAGCTCCGTAGATTAAATATGAAACAGCATTTTTTAATGCACCAAAAAAGGCAAAAATTACAAATTCATCATCTGCAGTCACTACAACTACGTCAAAATCAAAGATCTTAGTGATTACAAATACATAGATTATTAACCAACTAAATATTAATAAATTTATAACTTTCAGTAATAATAAATAACTACGGGCCATTTTAAACCTCCATCAGTATGCTTTTCCTTTCTTTTTCGCTTCCATATAATTGCTTAATACTTGATTCATCATATCATCAGGTCCACAAGTGATTATATTTATTCCAAGATTGCGAAGCCCTTGCCTGATTATCAAAATGTGTTCCATCATTTCCTCGCTAATAGCTTCTGCCAAAGCTTTATCAGTAGAAGACAAATCAATTTCATGAATTTCAAACCATGGACTAAATGGGTTAATTATTATAATAGTATGATTAAAAGGTACCAATTTTTTAACAGCGTTAGATATATCTTTAGGATTTGCTTCTAAATCAGAAATAATAAAAACTAAACTACGTTTTTGAAAACGTTTGGTGAAGTAATCCATTGCTTCATTAAATTTACACTTCCCCTTTGGTTTTATTCGTGCTACAAAATCCAAAACCTGATAGAAGTGGTCTTCTCCACTATTAGGTTTCAAAAAGTTAAGGTTTTTTTTATCTGAGAATGTGAAAACCCCTACATTATCTCTTCTAGTCAATGCAACTTTTGTTAGTAACATACAAGCTCTTATAGCATATTCAAACTTTGTATTTTCAATTGCTCCTCCTGCCATTGTTTCTGAGGAATCTACTATTATCATGACGGTTACATCTCTTTCACTCTCATATTCCTTTACAATTAATGTTTGAGATCTTGCACTTGCTTTCCAATCAATTAATCTAAATTGATCTCCAAAGACATATTTCCTCATACCATAAAATTCTGATCCAAGACCTTTTTGTTTTGATCTTTGAAGACCATAATTAAGTTGTAATGATCTTTTTGATCCTAAAATTTCAATTCTTTTAATATCTTCATAGGGTGGATAAACGAGAATATCTGTAACACTATCAGGTACAATTCTTTCAACTGAATTAAATCCTAGTCGGTCCTTTACTATTATTGATAATGGTCCTAGAGCATATTCTCCTCTAACTTTCGGTTCAAGAACATAAGAAAATTTAATAATATTTTTAGGGCCAATTCTAGTAGAAATAAAATTTTCACCTAAAATTAACCTAAAAAGTTGTGGATTATAATTATCTCTTATTTCAATAAAATCAAAACTATTACGGCCAGTATTTTCAATTACTACTTTTACATGTACGAAATCATCTTTGAATACTTTTTCTTTCTCAAGTTCTCTATGAACACGCAATTCTTCTACATTCATTTTATAATAGAAAATTGGCAAACTAATTATTGTACTGAACAATAATAAAATTGCGAAGTAGATCAAGAAATAATTTACAAAAGCAAAACCTGCTGTAAGAAAAAATACAGCAAATAAAATTAAACTTCTGCCTTTACCTCCTAGAATTTAATGACACCTCTTACTATTCTTTCCTTCCTATTTTTTAACAATACATCCATGATAAAAAAAATTGAGTTAGATAGGGATTGGTATTTCTTCTACAATTGACTTTAAAACAGCTTTAGTATCAAGTCCTTCTAATTCTGCTTCTGGTTTTAAGAGAATTCGATGGTTTAATGCAGGAACAATTAATGCGCGTACATCATCGGGGGTGACATAAGAACGTCCTAGTATAGCAGCACGAGCCTTCGCACATTTCATGAGAGTTAAACTTGCCCTTGGACCACATCCAAGTGCAATTTGCGGATGATTTCTAGTTTTTAGTATAATATCACGTACGTATTTTAAAATTCTGTCATCTATATATACTAAATTCATAATTTTTTGCGCAGCTAGTATCTCTTCTCCAGTAGTTATTATTTCAACTGAGGGCGATTCACCTGAAATCTGTCGACGCATAATTTCCACTTCTTCATCTTGTTCAGGGTAATCAAGCCAGAGTTTAAATAGAAATCTATCTACTTGAGCCTCAGGCAAAGGATATGTCCCTTCCATCTCAACAGGGTTTTCTGTTGCCACAACAATAAATGGCTTTTCAAGCGGAAGAGTTTGGCCTTCAATGGTTATTTGACGTTCAGCCATAGCTTCAAGTAACGCAGCTTGTGTTTTGGGTGCACTTCTGTTGATTTCATCAGCTAGTACCATGTTAGCAAAAAGCGGACCTTTTTGTAGTACAAAAGCACCTTCATTTTGATCGAAAATTTTTGTTCCAGTTATATCTGCTGGTAATAAATCTGGAGTAAATTGAACTCTTCGGAAGGATATACCTAGTGTTTTTGCAAATGTTTTTGCCATTACCGTTTTTCCAAGACCAGGGACTCCCTCTAAAAGGACATGTCCATTTACAAGAAGTGCTATGAAAAGTTGTTGTAGAATCTCTCCATTACCCACAATGACTCGACTTACTTCACTAAGTACTTCTTGTGCTATCTCCCTTATTGGGGCTACATCAATTTCTTCATGGTCGTAATATTTTGCCTTATCCGGAGCTTCCATTTGACTATAACCTCTTTATTTTTTTAATTTTTTTCTTTTTTTTATTTTTTTTTAATTAATTATATATTATTAACTGCCCAACCCATTTCGAAGAAAATATCTTCAAAATCTTGTTCAGTTTTAACTTTATACTTCCCTTCTTTAATTGCTAAAATTTTATCCAAAAATTTAGTCAATCTTCTTGATTTTAATTTAGTAGTTGATGGATCTTTTGCAATTACAAAATCTACTACATTCTGAGTATTTATTTTAACCGTTCCCATTTGGCTATGAAGTTTTCTTTCTAATCTTCTATATAACAGTTTTAACGCTTCCCCATATTTCGCTTTATCTCGATATTCTTCAATCTTTTTAGCAAAAAAAGATGATGTTCTAAATCTAGCAATTTCCTCTTTTTTTTCTTCTTCTTCAGCAATCCTTTTTTCTTCCTTTTTTCTATCCTTTTTAGGTAAATATTTCCTTAATGAATAAAAAGCTAGGAGAGGATATATCCAAGCAGTAATAGGATTTGTCGATAAATGAACAATGTATTGCATAATGAAACCAAATATTCCGGCAGATGTAAGATCTCTTGAATATTCTGGTCTAATATGAGCTTCATCAAAAACTACTATCCATTCATCTTTTGATCTTCCTTCATTTACATATGTTAACCACTCAATAATATTTATTCCAAATTGCATATTATCATATAAAGGATCGTCAATTAATTCATTATTAAACAGACTGGCATCTGCAGATACAAATAAACGTTGTTCTCCCATATCATTTGCTAAAAAAACATGTTGAGAATAACCTCCAAGGGGAAATGTCGTTGGGAAAGGAAATCCAAGATCAATTATACTTAGGAAACTTAAATTTAAATCATCCTCAGGCGAGTTATACATTTTATTATAATCCTTATCAATAAATCCATAATCAGTTGTGGAACCTATAGATGTCCATCCAAAAGCATCGATAAATGGACCTCCCACTGCACATGATGCTACAGAGAGAATAACTTCGTTTATCCCTACCGTTGTTGGGTGAGCAGAAAAACTTGTTATCACAGGAAATTCTGGAGTTGTATCATATGATGCATTATCTCTTAAAATTCCATCAGGAAAAATTGTTAAAGGTATCATGATATCAGGATCAAACAAACTTCCAATAAGAATTTCCCATAATAATGTACTTGTAGAACCATGATCATGACAAATAAAAAGAGAATTAGTACTATTAAAAAAATTTATAAAATAAGGAATTTCAAAAATTGGGTCGTAAAATTGATTTGGACCTAATAAAATTAATAAAATACTTTTATCTAACCGTTCAGTAGCACTTAAACTTGATTGGACTGTCATGACTTCATATCCTTCATTTTCTATCATATTTTTCATTTTAGAAGCACCATTCCAATCGCTATTATAAACCGAAAAATTCTGATCATTTCTCCCTTGATCAATCGCAGGAGAAAATAAAGGAATAAATACAAAAATAAAGATTATAAGAAATAAAGCTTGTTTGTATATCGAACCAGATTGAACTTTTTTTCGGGATTGAGTTTGACGTACTCTTTCAGTTGTAGCATTTCTTAAAAATACAAAAAAGTATATTCCCATAAATATGGCTCCTACATAACATAAAAATGGAATGTAGTTAACAAAAACAGGTAAAGCATCTGGTTGTTCTGCTTTAAAAGTTTCAATAAAATCACTTATGAATATTCCAAAGATTATGAGATATATAGTTAAAAAAGTTAAAACTATACCTTTGGAAATATTTATATTCTTTTGAGAAATTTTTCCTGTTTTTACCATTGTACTTAGATTTTTTTTGTTATTTGCTTAAATTTATATTTAAACCTACAATTTAAAGGAGAATGATTTTCCTGTGATCTCGTTATAAATATTAGAAAATAAATCAATAGTAAAATTCAACTCTTTTGTTGTAGGTTCAAGCCCACCATAGATAAAATCTTCTATTTTTTTAATAAATGGATAGACAGATTCTGGTTTTAGCTTTTTTTCTAGTTCATTTACACAAGATATTGCATATTCACGGATAGTTTGATGCGCCAATCTTGGCTTCTTAAACTTTATATTAATAAGATCATCATATACAAGATATATATAAGCGATTGCCTCCTTAGGTCTATTTGTATCAACTAAAATCTTAACATTGTCGAATCTTTGCTTAATATTAATCTCTGGTTCTGGTTGCTTTTTTTTCTTTTTTGCCATACTTTCTTACCTTTTCTGTAATTTTTCGAATAATTTATTTATTAATTTTTTTTGAGTTTATAATTCTTTGTAATTACTTTTAATTTTTAGCTTTGAAATTTTACTTATATTTTTAATTAAAAATTTAAAACAAAATTATATCCTGTTAATTGGAAATATACTGGTGAAAATAATTCGCATGTATAATAGAAATCTTTTTCAGATATTTTAAATGGTTTTGCATAGATAATTTCCTCAACCTTCTGAATAAATGGGTATATTGAAGAAGGTGTTAACCTTAATTCTTTTACAGAGACTATTGCAAAATCCCTTATTGTCTCATTATCCTTTCTAAATCTATTATATTTTGCATTAATTAAATCCATAAAAATTGCATTAAATAAGTATGATATAGATTCCTCTAATCTTCCTGAATCTTTGAGAATCTTAAGATTTTTTATTTTTGATTCAAGTGGGATTGATACTACTCGAGATTCCTCTTCTTGTTTTTTATAATATTTATAACCATAAAATGCTAGACCTGCAACTATTCCTGCCAAAATTGGGAAAAATATTAAGGAAAATAATAAGAATGGAGGTAATCCACCAACTCCTGGAACTGTTGGAGGCGCTGCTTGAACTTCAATATACTGTAGTGTAGAAGTAATAGTTTTTCCAGCATAATTAATTAATCTAACCTGAATTGAAGCAGTTCCATTTTGCATAGGAACTATAAAACTATGTGAAAAAGCTCCATTAATATCTGTCATCGAAGTGCCCATTGATGTGCCATTATAAAATATCTCTACTTCCCTATTATTTATCTTCAGAGAGGGATTAGTAGAGGAAGATAAAGTCCCTGTTAACACATAATTTGCTCCTTCTGTAGTTGTGTAATCAATGTCCAAATTCCAACTTATTCCAGAAAAAATTTCAATATTGGAGATATAAGATTCAGTATATTCAATATATGGGGGATTTGAATAATTTAATTTTAAGGTTAATTGACTTGCAATTGAATTTGGTACTTGCAGATTGGATAGAGAACCAGATCCATCAGTAAAAAAAGAACCTTGAGATACAATCGTAGGTCCATCAAACCAATAATAATTCACACTTACAAAAGAAATTCCATTACCATTATCAAAATTCAAGAATCCGTTAATATTGAAAAATTCTTCAGTTAATTTAGGAGTCATAGGATCATCGTGTGAAATTATATTAAAGTAAGAAGTTGCATTTACATAAATATAATAGAAATGATGATATTCGACCTCACTACCAGGCCCTCCTGGTTCCGTATCTGTAACTATAACTTCTATTTTATGACTAGAATAAACATTAAGATAAGGATCTATAATGTAATTGATATCAAATCTACCCCATGAATCAGTTACATCAGTATAACCAGTGTCAACGACATCATTAACTTCAATGGCAACATTAATTCCAGATTTATTTGTTTTATCTATTTTATTATAAAGATGTCCTTTTACAGAAATAGCATCATAGTGAGTGAACCGGGAATTATTAACCTCTGAAGGATTTGTAAGATCGAGTGTTGCCCATAACCAACCAGACATTTTTGGATTTGGAGAATTAATAATGGTATAATTGTTAAGAAATAAGTTAGTAATTAGGACAGTATTAATCATAATTGTGAAAATAATAAGAAAGACCCCAAATATTTTAGATTCTTTTTTTAAACTTTTAGGAATCTTCAATTTTTTCATTTTATTTACTTTTCACCTTTCCTTACATCTATAACTGTCTAAATACTTCTTGTTCAGTTGAAGCGATAAATAATCCCTCAGGAACTCCATAGTTATCAGGATCTTCAGGGTAAAAGTTTACCCATACTTCTGTATCATCATCCCATGCTCCAACAATGAATGTTAGATTGAAAAAACCACTTCCATCAGTGATCCCTATTTGAGTTGATAATATGCCACCTGATCCATCCTTAATTGTAACATTAATTTCCATGAAAGGCATTACAGTTCCATTATCCCAATATAGGTTCCCATAAACATAACAATCATCACCATAATACCAATCATCCTTAACTACATTTGTTTCATAGTTCCCAATAATATAATTTCCTGCAATCACGTTAATTTGAATTAGTAAGCTACTATTATGAACCATAAAATTACTCATAGAAATACCAGGAGCATTTATTCCTCCTGTGAAGGATACATTAATATAATATTCTCCTTGAGGGCAAAACAAATCAATTGAATTGAAAAATTGATAACTTCCATCATTATTGATAGTAATTGTATGAGAACCAATTAGATATAATCCTGAAACATCAGAATAAGAACTGTCTAATAGAATGATATTTAAATCTAAACCTCTTAGAAATTCTCCAAGCTCTCTTACAGTTCCTGAGACAATAAAATTATCAACATTTCTTAAAATTGAACCTTGATCTATATAGCTAAAAATATTAACTGTTTCATTAATAATCACATAAGTGGTATTAACACTATCAGAACCGGACCATTGAACTCTGACTCGATGAAGTCCAGCATGCCAGCTAATTGTGTTAACTGAAATGGAAGCACGTCCACCACTTAAAGATGGAGATCCTAAAAGATTGTCTATATAAATATCTGTAAAAGAAACTGTGCCTGTAGCTGGGACGCCACTTTGAAGTACATAGACACTAAAATTGATGAAATCTCCTCGATTAAATCTTTCCGGAGGAATTACATCCGAATAAAACGTTTGTGTTGGATTACCTTCTATGAAGAAAAATATGACCACATCATCAGGATCTATAACTTTTAAATCGTTTAAACCAGGGGCAACATCTGTTAAATTAGATAAATATGATAAGTCGAAATATTGAGGATAATTAGGATTTGTATAAATAAAAATACCATTAAATTCAACTTCCAAAGTATAATTCTTTGCGGGGGTTGAACTCAATACTGAATAAATTAGATTTATCTCCCCAGAAGTTCCTAATTGTAAAGATCCAGATTCTAAATTTAAATAGTAGGATACTGGAATTATTCCATCATAAAGATAAACATTTATTTGTCCATATTTTATGGAATTTCCATTAAGAGAATCATTGATATATCCATGGATCATAAAATCTCTTCCAATTGTGCCACTACGGTTAACAAATCTAGGTAGGGGGCAAATATCAAGATTAACCTCAATCGGTGCATCCAATATAAAATATGAGTAATTGTATTGATTATTCCAAGTAGCATATATTAGATGTGGTCCAGCTGTAGTACTCCAACCAGTAGAATAAATTACTTGAGCAATTCCTAAAGTAGTTTGGGCAGATCCAATAAAAAGATTGTCTTGTGTTATATCGTAGAAATAAACCCATTCTCCATCATCGATGGGTGTACTATCATACTTTATTGATACTGTGAGGTTAAGATCATCATAGCGATTAATAACTGGATTATAAGCGTTATTACTTGTTGTCCCATTTATCCAAAAGTCAAAATGTAAGGTAGCTGGAGCATCAATTTGTAGTTCATTGCTAAAGTAGGTTGAAGTACTTATGAAAGGCAAATGAAATTGATATGAATATGGGTATGTCGAAAGATTAATTGTTCCATTAAAATCAAGTCTTAAAGTATAATTACCTGGGGGTGTATTAGGTGCAACACCAAAAGTTAGATCAAAATACCCCATTGCGTCAGTTTGATATGGATAACTGTCAAAAGGAATTAAATATTGAGAATAATTTGTTCCACTTCTTAATAATGTTAATGTTATTTCGGAATAACTTAATGGTAAAGAATTATTCGTACTATCATAAATCTCTCCTACAATATTAAATTGGGTTGCTCCACCTCCCGTGCGATTAATAATACGGGGTGTTGGACCAGAAATCATATTAATTGTTGGTTCCTCATTTAAAATAAAATATGAGAAATTACTTTGTAATCCGATTCTTGCGTAAACTAAATTCGGTCCAGCTAAACAATAATCACCAAGATGGTACAATATTGATGCATATCCATTTGCATCAGAAACATCAGATCCAAGAAATAGGTTGCCTCTAGAATAATCATAGAATGATACAATTTTATTGGGTACTGGTCCCGTTGTCACCGAGACTACCTTAGCAGTAAGGTTTAAATCTTGGTATCTAGATAAAATGGGAGAATTGGGAGGGAAATTTGGATAATTAGATGGAACTCCATCCATATAAAACCATACATCTAGAGATTTTGTAATATTAAAATCTATTCTATTACTTGAGTTTGTAAATGAAAAATAAGGTACTTGAAAAATTGAAGATAAAAATAGATAAGAATAATCTCCGAAGGGGGTATCGATCCACCACGTTCCATTTAGATCAGCCCTTATTTCATAAAATCCAGCAGTATTATGTAATAAATCCAAGTAGCCGTTGAAAACACCATTGTAGGAAGAATTGATAGCGGATGGGTTAAATGCGTTAAATACTTCATTTGAGGTACCCTTATTAAATAGACGGATATTCAATTCAGGACCTTCAACACTTGCTCCATTAGAAGGATCAAATACGTAGCCTACAACATTTGTGGTGTCTGGTTGTAGATCAGAAACATTAAGCTCTCCAGGATTAACACTATTAAGAGCTATTGAAATATCTCCTAATATAGTAGTTAAATTATAACCAGCAGTAAAAAAATCATATCTAGCTTCAATTAAATGGGGTCCAACAGTTTCAGTAACGTTAAAATCTGTTTGAATAGATGCGACTCCGCCTAAATCTGTATTATCTTGTCCAAGAATCCGCCCTGTGGTAAAATCTCTAAAAGTTATTGTTAAATTATTTATTGGATCAGTGCTTGAGCTAATTGTAGCAGTTATATCAGCTGCATCTGGTCTAATATAAGTAGATTGATTAGTTGATACTGTAATATTATAATTACCACCTATTATAGGACTCCCACCACCTCCGAAACTGTCAAAAATATCAAATTGAACCCATTTACCATTTCCAGAAATATCAGTTGGTACATAAATCTCTGCCCAACTATACAGGTTTTTATATTTTACTGCAAATGCCCAGTCACTCTCATCGTTATCCCAGAATTCTTCTATCATAAAATTATTAAAACCATCTACAAATCGAGCAGATATACCAAACGCTCTTGCAAAAGCACAGAACGCTGAAGCAAAATCAGACCATAAACCTTGTTCTGTTTCACAGAACCATTCAATAACATCCACTCCATCTGGTGCAGGATTGTAATCATCAGGACTTAAGGGGAATGAAAATTGGGTTTGAAGATAATTCCTAATTTTGCTAGCTGCCCAAAAAGCATTATCATTAGAATCGATAATTCCGTCTAATACATTGAAATGGGTATTAAAGTAAGGGTTATTAGTTTTATAAATATTAATTGTTGGAGGTAATTGTAAATATTTATTTTTTATATAAGCAGGAGTCCAAATTGCTTCTACTGCAGTATTATTTAATTCTAATGCAGAAGGTAAGTAATTATAGAATCCAAATATATTAAAGGTCATATTGACATCATCATCTAAGGAAAAAGAAAGATCTACTGTTGTAGAATTATAATCATCCTTATAAAGTTCAGGAGAATTAGGATCTAAATTTGGTGCAATAATACTATCCTCAATAACAAAAGGTTCTGGAAAAAGTGTAGGTAATACCATTGAATTAATCCCAATATTTGGAGATATTGGCATTTTTAATTTTAATAATTCAGGATTAGGAAAGTAATTTGCAAGATAATCTCCAAGGGTATAAAAATCGTAGAGATTAGTCCCTGAGTTTGATGTCCAACCATCCCCAGTATATTCATCAAAACATTCAAATTTCCATAAAACATCAGACATATTACTTAAAGAGAGATAATCATAAACTCTAAATATTTCAATTTCCCCTGCTCCAGAATATAAAAGATCCAATAAACCTTGTGAAAAATTTCCTAGATCTAAATCATCAATATCCCCATCAAGCATTTCAGATAACATGTCCAGAAGTGAAGAAGGGTCATCCACTTGATCTAATAAATCTTGCCAAAAATCTTCATCAAAAGGATAAGGTGGTAGGATTAATTCAACATCTTCAGGGTCTGTTTCAGCCTTCTCTCTGCTAGGATATGTTCTTTGAGTTCCAAACAGAAAACTTATCAAAACAGTTGAGAAAGCAAACATAGCTATTAAAATTATAGCTACTAAAGCTATTCCAATTACTCTCTTTTTATTAATACTGGTTCCTAATATTTCTTCTCTTAGATCGGACATACTTTACTATAATTGTTATTTTTTTCTACCAAAATGAGTTTTAAATATTAATAAAAGTTTTTTTATATATAATTTTCCACATAGTTTTTTATATTGTTAGGTTCTTTTAATAAATCTAAATTTATAATGAGAACTTTTGAAATTAAATTTAGTAAAGCTATCCTAAAAATATTTGAAGAATTAGAATTGTAAGAATCCTTTTAAAATTCAAACCCACACTTAGTACAAACCATTTTTTTTGCGTAAATTGGTTTAGGAATGTAGCTAATTATTCTGGTTTTATCTTCAACTTCCTTCACAGCAAATCCACTTGCCCCACAATTGGGACATATTCTCCTTCCCGAACCCATTTGGGTAGATGTGGTAGGAGTAGAAGTCGGAGTTGTTGATAAACTTGGAGTACTACTATAACTTGTACTCTGATTTGTGATGCCCTGGGCTAGGCTGGATGGCATAACAGCTTTAGGTTCTTTCAATTCTTGAATTCTCTTTTCTTTATATGCAACTTCTTCTTGTAGTTTAGCAATTTGGGTTTGCAATGGCCCTATTTGCTGTTGAAGCATAGAATTATGTTGTTGTAATTCTTGAACCTGTTCCTGCAATCCTGGGATATGGGCTTGTAATTGAGCAATCTGGTCTGTAAATTGCTGAACTTGTTGTTGATAAGCTTCATTTGAAGATTGTAGAGTCTGTAGTTGATTATTTATCCTATTTAATTGACTATCTTTTTCTTGAAGTTGGGCTCTTAATTGGGAATTTTGAGAGCTTAAATTACTAACTTGAGATTGTAAGTTGCTTAAACTTGAATCTTTTTCTTGGAGTTGTGAGATAATTGTATTGTATTCTTCTTGAGAAGGTCCACTTGGAATGGTAGGCGTGTGTTGAGTCATAGAGGGCGTTGGTTCATAAGAAGCTGGTACAGAAGGCTTTAAAGTTGGAGGTGGTGTCATAGGCGGTGTAGCTGACGGTGGAGGCATTGATGGAGGAGGAGTCGCTGGTGTTATAGTAGGTGGAGGCATTGACGGGAAACGTGTTTCTTTTTTTTCCTTTTCTTCATCAGAATCATTTCTTTCATATTCGTATGACATAATATTCACTTTAATATTTGATTTAATAAAAAAATATTGTATTATTTTATAGGAGTAATTATGATTATAGCATAAACTTAAATATAAAAGTGTTTGCATGATACGTCTTAGAAACAATCCCAGTATGGTCTTAATTTATCTTTCAATGCCGGGATTAATCTATTATTAAAATAATCCAAAATTTTCGGTGAAGAAAATCTTGATTCTTCCTTGATTAATTTGTCATCCTCATCATTAAGTACTCTTAAGCAATTATAAACAGCTCGAGCTTGTTTATCTACTTCATATCCTCCTTCTAAAGTAATGAGGATTCTATTATTAGCACATTCTTTAGCTATCTTTTTAATCTTAATTAAATATTCTGCTGGTGCTTGATAAGTCCAATTCATATTGGTTAATTGATCCGTCCAATGAGTGTCAAAACCTGCAGAAATTAATATAAATTCTGGTTTGAATTCTCTACAAATAGGTTCGATTATTTCGTCGAAATAAAGGGGTATAACGTCATCAGCAGAACCGGCAGGCATTGGATAGTTTATTATTTTACCTTCTCCTTTACCAGAACCAATCTCATCATAATTTCCAGATCCAGGATAAAAGTAACCATACTGATGAGAATTAAATATTATTACTTCACCAAAGTCGGATCCATTGTAAAAAATATCTTGAGTACCATTCCCATGATGACAATCCCAGTCAATAATAGCGATTCTTTTAATTTGTTTTTCTCGAAATAAATATTCTGTAACAACCGCAATATTATTAAATATACAAAAACCAGCAAATTTATAAGAATTAGAATGATGTCCAGGAGGTCTAACAAGAGCAAATGTATTTTTCACTTTTTCATCCAATATTTCATCAGCTGCTTGTAAATTACCACCAACGGAGTATAATGAAGCTTCATATGTCTTAGGAGAGGCTGCGGTATCCATATCAATATTTTGAATTCGTTGTGTTTTTGCGCTTATATCACATATCTCTTGTATCTGTTTTATCATATTATCTCTATGAACATATCTGATTTGATCTAATGTCGCTTTTCTTGGTTTAATAATCTTAAAACTAGGATCTATTAATAATTTCTTTTCTTCTAAGAATTCCATAATAGCTATTAATCTAACATGGCTTTCTATATGTGTTCCGATTCTATGTTCCAAATAAATGTCGTCATATATAATACCTGTTGTCATAACTTATTGCACCCTTAATTAGTCTTTAAAATTTTAACTACTTTCGATATTTTTAAACTACAATTATTTTATTATTTACATATAGACTTAAAAAATTTTCTTCATAAAGTTAGTTAAAAATGAAAACAACTAAGAAACTAAATCTAAAAATTATTATTATTGGAGAACCTGCGGTTGGTAAAACTAGTTTGGTTAAAAAATTTATATCTAAGGAATTTACTCAAGATTATAAATCTAGTATTGGCACCAATATATTTATAAAAACAATTAATCTGAAAAATTTTGGAGAATTTACAATTCAACTTTGGGATATTGCGGGACAAGAACGATGGACGATGATGAGAAATTCTTATTATGCCGGAGCAAAAGGTGTGATTGTAGTTGGTGATTTAACGAGAAAAAACACTTTTGAACAAATTGTAAACTTTTGGTTTCCTGATATAAAAAAATACTGTGAATTTGCACCTATTGTCCTAATCGCTAATAAGTGTGATTTAGATAAGAAATTAGATGATGTCGAGATTAATACTTATGGACAAATTATTAAT